>JBFHQK010000153.1:0-6714 GCA_041592255.1 Fontimonas sp. | reverse complement strand
GAGGTGCAAGCCTTCATCGACTGGATCCTGGCCGAAGCGGCGCGCGATGCGGCGCCGCCGGGCCGTCAGCGGATCGCGGACGCGTAGTAGTCCGGCCGGCCCGCGGTCCACAGCTCGCCCCACAGCTTGCCGCCGCCGTCGACGGTCAGCACCTCGCCGGTGACGAAGCTGCCGCTGCCGGCCGACAGGTAGATGCAGGCCTCGGCGATTTCCATGGGCGTGCCCGGGCGCTTGAGCGGGTTGGCGAGCGGAAACTCCTTCTGCGCCTCCGGCGGGTAGACGCGCAGGCCCTCGGTGGCGGTCAGGCCCGGCGCGACGCAGTTGACGCGAATGCCCAGCGGCGCCCATTCGACCGCGACCGTGCGCGACGCGCCGATGATGCCGGCGCGTGCAGCCACGGTGTGGGCCACGCCCGGCATGCCGCGCTCGACGACGACGACGATGTTGCAGATCGAGCGCAGCATCGGCGCTACGGCGCTGGCGTGGTCGCGCCAGTACTGCGCGGCGCGCTGCATCATCAGCCAGGTGCCGTTGAGATTGTTGTTGATGACCGCGTTCCAGCCCTTGGGCGCGAAGTCGATCGCCGCCTGCGGGAACTGGCCGCCGGCGTTGTTGACCGTGCAGTCGATGCGGCCGTAATGCGCATGCGCCTGCGCGAACAGCGCGTCGACCTGTTCGGGCTCGCGCACGTTGGTCGGCAGCACCAGGACCTCGCCGCCCTTGGCGCGAATGAAATCGGCCACGGCGTCGAGCTTCTCGGCGGTCCGCCCGCAGATCACCAGCTTCGCGCCCAGGCGCGCGAACAGCAGCGCCACCGCGCGGCCGATGCCGCTGCCGGCGCCGGACACCAGCGCGACTCGGCCGGCGAACAGGTCGGGCCGGTAGACGGTGTCCGCGGCCCACAGCGCCTCGGGTGAGTTCAGTGCATCAATATCCGGCATCATCGAACCGCCTCCGCCCTCCCGCCTCACGCCGTCAGCAGTTCCTTGCTGATGATCATCTTGCGCACTTCGGAGGTGCCGGCGCCGATCTCGAGCAGCTTGATGCTGCGGTAGAGGCGGTTGATCTCGGACTCCCAGATGTAGCCGGAGCCGCCGTGCACCTGCACCGCGTCGTTGAGCACCTGGTTCATGGTCTCGGCGACGTAGAGCACGCCGGCGGCGGTGAGCTTGTGGATCTCGCCGCGGCCGCCATCCTCCTCGCCGATGACGTTGGCCGCGCGCAGCACCTGGTAGGTGAACAGGCGCATCGACTCGACGCGCGTGTACATCTCCGCGAGCTTGGCCTGGATCATCTGGAAGTCGGCGATCGGCCGGCCGAACTGCTTGCGTTGCTTGGCGTAATCCAGTGCCAGCGCCAGCGCGCGCTCGGCGATGCCCAGGCAGATCGGCGAGATCATCGCGCGCTCGAGGTCGAGGCCCGACATCACCACCTTGACGCCGCGGTTCTCCCCGCCGACCAGGTTCTCCACCGGCACCTTGCAGTCCTCGAACACCAGTTCGGCGGTCTGCGAGCCGCGGAAGCCCATCTTGATCAGCTTCTGCGCGACCTTGAAGCCGGGGAAATCCTTCTCGACGATGAAGGCCGAGATGCCCTGCGCGCCCTTGTCCTTGTCGGTCTTGGCGTAGACCAGCAGCACGTCGGCGACCGGTCCGTTGGTGATGTAGATCTTCGAGCCGTTGAGCACGTAGTGGCCGCCCTCGCGGCGCGCGGTGGTGCGCATCGAGCCCAGTGCATCGGAGCCGGCGCCGGGTTCGGTCAGGCCCAGCGCGCCGATCAGCGTGCCCTTGCACAGTCCCGGCACGTACTTGGCTTTCTGCGCGTCATTGGCGTTGCGCAGGATGTTGTGCAGGCACAGGTTCTCGTGCGCGACCCAGGCCAGCGCCAGGGCGTGGTTCCAGCGCCCGAAGGCCTGCAGGATCAGGCCGGAGGTGAACACGTCCATGCCGGCGCCGCCCAGGGCGTCGGGCGCGGTGACGCCGAAATAGCCGGTGGCGCCGATCTTGGGAAAGATCTCCGTCGGCCACCATTCCTCGTCGTCCATCCGCTGCGCCAGCGGATACAGCTCCGCCTGCGCGAAGCGGTCGGCCTGCGCGAGGATGTCGATTTCGTCGGTCGACAGGCCGGTGAAGGCCTGCATCACGGAAGGGCGTTCTGCCATCGGGCGTTCCATCTGGTGAGTCGGACTTACCTCGCCAGCATAGGCCGCCGGCGCGGCGCCGGACTTCGTCCGTTGAGGTGAGCTGCGCGCGTGCCGCCGCGCGCAGGAAGTCCTAGCCGAACACCACCATGCACTGCGTGCCGCGCACGATCGGGCGGCCGTCGGGCGCGAACACGGTCAGCGACTGCTGGGTGTAGCCGTCGCGCGCCGCCTCCAGCACCACGTCGACGATCCAGTCTGTCAGCGGCAGGCCATCGAAGGCATGGCCGGTGAAGCACAGCATCCAGGTCATCGTGCTCGCCGGCTGGAACGACGACAGCCAGCTCAGGCCGATCGGCGGCGGATAGTCGGCAAAGGCCAGCACCTGCGGCAGCGCCGCCGTGCCGGCCGGGTCCTTGAGGCTGAGCCGGTAGCGGTGCGCGGTGTCGGCATGGCCGGCGCCGGGAAAGTGGCCGTGCAGCAGCGTGACGTCGAAGTGCTGGATGAACGCGGGCATCACGCCCTTGAGGTAGGGCATGCGCGTGCCGGCCTGCGCCGGCGCCGCCGGCAGCAACGGATCGAGCACGACCTTGGATTCGCGCGCGCGGCCGAAGACGCCGACGAAGGTCGCCAGTGTCTCCGTGCCGGCGACGATGCGCGCCTCGACCTGCCGCGTGTTGTTGCCCGCCCGCAGCAGCCCGGCACGGACCTCGACCGTGCCGGCGGGCACCGGCGCGCACAGTGTCGCCTGCAGGGTGCGCAGCGGCAGGCCGTCGCTGAACGGCTGCATCGCCTCGGCGGCGAGAATCGCCTGCACGCCGCCATAGACGCTGCGGCCCTGGGTCCAGACCTCGGCGACCTGGGCCAGCAGCCGGTCGTCGTGACGTTCGAGGGTGCGGAGGAGATCGTGGAGGGTCTGCATGGTCGGCGCCAAGTCGCGGGGCCGTCATCTTAGGGCCTGTCAACGCGCATCGGCGTCACTGTGCGCGGCGCTCTCCCGCATTCGGGTGAGGCAGACTCACCAGTGCCCGCATAATGTGCGCCCCATCCAAAACCCGGGAGTGTGCGATGTCCGAACCCGTGCTGATCGAACGCCGCGGCCTCGGCGGCAACGCCGACCCGAACGGCGTCGTGCAGTGGATCATCATCAACCGCGAGGAGCGCCGCAACGCGCTCAACGAGCAGGTCGTGCGCGCCATCGACCGCGGCATCGCCGAGGCGGTCGCCGGCAACGCGGTGCGGGCAATCGTCATCACCGGCGCCGGCGACAAGGCGTTCTGCGCCGGCGCCGATCTGGCCAGGAACACGCAGGGCTTCGCTTTCGCCGTCGATTTCGCGCGGCCCAAGCACTACATCGTCGATCTGTTCAAGCGCCTGCAGGAATGCACGCTGCCGGTGATCGCGCGCGTCAACGGTCACGTCATGGCCGGCGGCTTCGGCCTGCTGTGCGCCTGCGATCTGGCGGTTGCCGCCGATGACATCCGCATCGGCACCACCGAGGCCAAGATCGGCGTCACGCCGATGATGATCCTGCCGTACATGATGCGTGTGCTGCCGCCGCGCCGGCTGCAGGAGATGTGCATCACCGGCGAGCAGTTCAGCGCGCAGGACGCGCTCGACTGGGGCGTGGTCAATTACGCAGTGCCGCGCGCCGAGCTCGACGCCAAGCTCGACTGGCTGCTGGCGCGCATCACCGACAAGTCGCCGACCGCGCTGCGCCTGGGCAAGCAGGCCTTCAACGCCACGCGCGACATGGCGCTGCGCGAGGCGCTGGAGTACGCGCAGGCGATGGTGCCGGTGATGTCGAGCACCCAGGACGCGAAGGAAGGCATGGCCGCGTTCCAGGACAAGCGCGCGCCCACCTTCACCGGGAACTAGCGCCATGCGCAGCGAAGTTCGCATCGGCTGCGGCGCCGGCTTCTGGGGCGATTCCGCCGAGGGGCCGCAGCAGCTGGTCGAGTCCGGCGAGATCGACTACCTGGTGCTCGACTATCTGGCCGAGATCACGATGAGCCTGCTGGCGCGGGCGCGCGCCAAGGATCCGAACGCCGGCTATGCGACCGATTTTCCGTCGGTGGTCGCCGCGCTGGCGCCCACGCTCAAGGCGCGGGGCATCCGCGTCGTCACCAACGCCGGCGGCGTCAATCCGCAGGCCTGCAAGGCGGCGATCGAGGCCAGGCTCGCCGAGCAGGGCATCGACCTGAAGGTGTCGATCGTCACCGGCGACGACCTGCTGCCGCGCGCCGCCGCGTTCGCCGAGGTCAAGGAAATGTTCAGCGGCGCGGCGATGCCGCCCAAGCTGTGGAGCATGAACGCTTACCTGGGCGCGTTCCCGGTCGCGCAGGCGCTCGACGCCGGTGCCGACATCGTGCTGACTGGCCGCTGCGTCGATTCCGCGGTGGTGCTGGGCGCGCTGATCCACGAGTTCAAATGGCGGGCTGACGAGTTCGACAAGCTCTCCGCCGGCAGCCTCGCCGGTCACGTTGTCGAGTGCGGCGCGCAGGCCACCGGCGGCATCAGCACCGACTGGGAGAAGGTCGCCGGCGACTGGGACCGCATGGGCTTCCCGATCGCGATCTGCAAGCCGGACGGCAGCTTCATCGCCACCAAGCCGGCCCACACCGGCGGCCGCGTCGCGCCCGAGACGGTGGCCGAACAGATCGTCTACGAGATCGGCGATCCGTCGGCCTACCTGCTGCCGGACGTGACCTGCGACTGGCGCCACGTGCAGCTCAAGCCCGTCGGCGACCACCGCGTCGAGGTCACCGGCGCCAGGGGGCGCGCGCCGACTGACCGCTACAAGGTGTCGGCGACCTATCAGGACGGCTTTCGCAGCACCGGCACGATGATGATCGGCGGCGTCGACGCGGTGGCCAAGGCCGAGGCGGTGGCGGCGGCGATTCTCAAGCGCACGCGGCGCATGTTTGCCGCGCGCGGGCTGGCCGATTACCTGCGCACCGACGTCGAGGTGCTCGGCGCCGAGGCCAACTGGGGGGCCAACAGCCGTCGCCGTGACGCGCGCGAAGTGATCCTCAAGCTCAGCGTGCACCACGCCGACAAGCACGCGCTGGAGCTCTTCGGCCGCGAGTTCATCCCGCCGGCGACGAGCATGGCGCAGGGCATCACCGGCTTTTCCGGCGGCCGTCCGTCGCCGACGCCGCTGGTGCGTCTGTTCTCGTGCCTGGTGCCCAAGGACGCGGTGCCGATCGAAGTCGACGGCCAGCCGTTCGCAGCGCCGGCGGTGGACTTTGGCGCCGGCGCGCCGCTGCCGGCGCAAGCCGCCACGGCTGCGCTGCCGGCCGGGGCGACGGTCGAGGTGCCGCTGATCCGGCTGGCCTACGGCCGCTCCGGCGACAAGGGCGATGCCGCCAACATCGGCGTGCTGGCGCGCAAGCCGGAGTATCTGCCCTGGCTGCGCGCGCAGCTCAGCGCCGAGGCGGTGCGCGCGTACTTCGCCCATTTTGTCCAGGGCAAGGTCGAGCGCTTCGAGCTGCCCGGTCTGCACGGCTTCAACTTCCTGCTGCACCAGGCGCTGGGCGGCGGCGGCATGGCCAGCCTGCGCTACGACCCGCAGGGCAAGATGCTGGCGCAGATCCTGATGGACTTCCCCATCCGCGTGCCGGCGGGCGCGGTCTGAAGGCCATGTCTGCCGAGCGCAAGACCGCCCGCGCGCACGCGCCGCGCCTGGCGCGCGAGCAGCGCGTCAACGAGATCCTGGTCTCGGCGCGCGACGTGTTCTGCGACAAGGGCTATGACGCGGCCTCGGTGGCCGAGATCGCCGCGCGCATCGGTGTCGTCGAGGGTCTGGTCTACAAGTACTTCTCGACCAAGCGCGAACTGTTGCTGCAGGTGCTGGAGCGCTGGTACGACGAGCTGTTCGGCGACACCGAGCGCGCGCTGGCCGGCGTCGCCGCGCACCGCGACCGCGTGCGCGTGCTGGTGCGCCACCACCTGCGCGCGGTGCGCGACTACCCGCAGCTGTGCAAGCTGATGTTCCGCGAGGTGCAGGAGGAGTCGAAGTACCACGGCTCGTCGCTGCACGCGCGCAACCGCCGCTACACGCAGTATCTGGTCGACGAGATCGAGGCCGGTCAGCGTGCCGGGGTGTTCCGCGCCGAGGTGCCGCCGCGTCTGCTGCGCGACCTGGTCTACGGCGGCATCGAACACGCCACCTGGAACTACGTCCGCGGCCACGGCCGCCTCGACATCGACCTGCTGGCCGAACAGATCACCGCGCTGCTGTGCGACGGCCTGACGCCGCGCGCCGCAGCGCCTGCGCCCGCCTCCCGCAAGAAGTCCCGATGAGTCCCCGCATGACCGCCGACCGATCCCGACCCGAAGCCGTCCGCGCGCGTGTCGCGCACTGGCCTTTTGCCTCCGTGCTCGTCGCCAACCGCGGCGAGATCGCCGTGCGCGTGCTGCGCACGGTGCAGGCGCTGGGCCTCAGAGGCATCGTCGTCTACCACGCCGCCGACCGCGGCTCGCCGGCGGTGCGCATGGCCGACGCGGCAATAGAGATCACCGGCGCCACGCCGGTGGCCGCCTATCTCGACGCGCCACAGAGCATCGCCGCG
>JBFHQK010000152.1:0-6756 GCA_041592255.1 Fontimonas sp. | reverse complement strand
CATCGCCTACAACCTGCTCAAGACCGCGGCCGGCAACAATGTCGCGATCGGTCCGATCCTGCTCGGCTGCGCGCGTCCGGCGCATATCCTGACGCCGTCGGCGACGGTGCGCCGCATCGTCAACATGACCGCGGTGGCGGTCAGCGAAGCGCAGGTCGGACGCTGAAGCGAGCTGGCCGGCGTCAGGGTCGGGCCTACGCCCGGCCGTGGCGCCGGCCCGCCTGGGCGCGCGGATCGAAGTCAAAGCGAGAGTCGTCGTAGAGCCTGTTCCTGTCGCTCATTGTCGGAAGTTTCGACAAGGCAGAGACATTCGAGGAGTTACGTGTAATGCGTGCTTTCCTTTTTGCGTCAGCAGTTGGTGTGCTACTCACGGCCTGTTTCGAGGGCGACGACCGCCCTGACAGAATCACGGCTACTACGGTAGACGTACAGGACTTCACGGTCGAAGGGACATCGACACCGCTTCTGCCGAACCAGCCGGCTCCGATCAGCGCGGCTGAGAATCAGGGCCGGTTCAAGTTGTACTGGGAGACGAGCGCCGATGGTGTAATCGATATCGAGCTTGCGGTGCGGGGAGAAGAGCATCCGTGCACTACCGAGGAGTTCGAGTTCCATGACGAACCCTGCGGAGCCGGTCAGGTGTGCGGGCTGGTCGACGACTTGTCTTGCCAATTCCGGAACGACAACCGAATTGTCTGTGAGCGGGGCAAGGGGGTTGACCTGTCTCCGTTCCTGGACCAGTTGCCGAAGCGTGCCACGATCACGATTGTGGCACGCGCGCAGCACTCGACGCACTGCACGTTTGCAGACGTCGAGTTTCGCTGAGATCGGAACACGGACTGCGCCGAAGGCGCTCCCTGCGGTGACACGTCGCGCGAGCCGTTCTGCGACGCCCTTGCGGGAGCGCCAAGTTCGGATGTTCGGACCCACAGCGGTTCAGTCGTGCTCGGTCACGCGCACGCCCTCGGCGATGCGGTCATCGGGATAGGTGATGACCCGCGCGCCGGGCTCCAGCCCGGCGACGATCTCGCTGTAGAGCAGGCCGCGCGCACCGGGCGTCACCGTGCGCAGGCGCGCGCGCCCGGCCTCGACCACATACACCGACCAGTCCGATCCCGAGCGGAACAGGCTGCTGTGCGGCACGCGCAGCACCTCGGCGCGATCCTCGAGCACAAACTGCGCCTCGACCCGATACGCATCACCCAGGCGCTGCCAGCGCTCCGCCGGTGCCTGCAGGTCGGCGATCACGCGCACACGCTGCTCTTCGACGCCCAGCGCCGAAATCTTGGTGAAGGCCACCGGCTCGATCTGGCGCACGTGCGCCTCCAGCGGCGCGTCGCCACCCCAGCGGTCGAGCCACACGGTCATGCCCGGGCGGATGCGCACGGCGTCGGCAGACAGCACGTCGACGACGATCTCCAGCGACCGCGGATCGCCGACGGTCACCATCGGCGTGCCGGCCTCGACCACCCCCTCGTCCTCGCGGTGAATGGCGAGCACCGCGCCGGCGACCGGCGCGTACACGGCGATGCGCTGCGTGTCGGCCCGCGCGCCGGCGGCGTAGCGCAGAGCCACCGCAGCGGCTTCGCGCTCGTGGCGGGCGACATCGATCGCCGAGCGCGCGGAGGCCAGGGTCGCCGCGCTGCGCAGTGCCTCTGCGGTCGCCTGTTCGTACTGGGTGCGCGAGATCGCGCCGCTGCGGTACAGGGGCTCGCGCCGCGCGACTTCGCGCCGCGCGAAGTCGGCACTGGCCTGTGCGGCGCTGGCGGCGCTGCTGGCGGCGCGCTCGGCGGCCTGCGCGCGCGCCACGGCGGCCTGCGCCTGGGCCCGCGCGCGTACGTCCAGCGTGGCCGCCGGCAGCGGTTCGAGCGTGAACAGCGCCTGGTCCGGACCGACCGCATCGCCGACGTGAAGCGCCAGGCGTGAGACATAGCCGCTCACCGGGGGCGTGACGGTGTAGCGTTCGCGGATGCGGGTGACGCCGTCTTCTTCGATCACCACCCGCACCGCGCCACGTTCCACGGCGGACACGCTGACCTCGATGGCAGCCGGGCGGTAGGCCCATGCCAGTGCGCCCAGCAGTGCGGCGGCACCCAGTCCGGTCAGCAGGCGGCGGCGGAACGTCGGCGTCATTGCGGCACCTTGAGTGCGGAGACCAGATCGAGTCGCCGGATGAATCGCACCATCAGCAGCGACGATAACAGCGTCGTCGCCAGAATCACCAACGCGGCGTAGGCGTACGTTCGCGGCTCGATCACCAGCGGCACCCGGTACAGGTCAGACGCCAGCTCGCTGACGATGAAGTGGCTCAGCTGCCAGCCGATCCCCCAGCCCAGCGGAATCGCAATCAGCGTCAGCGCGACGATCTCGAGCAGCAGCAGCGTTCCGGTCTCGGTGCGCGTATAGCCGAGCACGCGCAGGCTGGCCAGCTCGCGGGCGCGCTCGGACAGTGCGATGCGCATCGTGTTGTAAACCACCCCGCCGGCGATCGTCGAGGCCAGGATCAGCAGCACCGCGCCGAAAATCAGCGTGTTGCCGGCCATGGTCTCGGTGAAGCTGCGGACCGCCACTTCGCGGTTCATCACCCCGATCACGCGCGGCGTGCGCTTGAGTTCGCGGTACAGCTCCGCCAGGCGGCTGCGCTCGACGCCGAGGAACGCACCGCTGACCACGTCGCCTTCGCGCAGCAGGCGGTTGAGCGCACCGCGCTGCATGTAGGCACTGCTGCCGGTGAGCTCGTGGGTGAGGCCGACCAGCGCGACATTGCGCTGCGGCCGCTGGCCCTCCAGCACCTCGACGTCGACGCGATCCCCCACCCGCACGCCGAGCTGCTGGGCGAGGACGTCCGTCATCAGCAAGCCATCGGGCGGGACCGGGATCTGGGCGCCGTCGGCATCGAGCAGGCGGAACAGGCTGAGGTCGGCGTCGAAGCCCTGAATCACCGAGCGCTCGCTGCGGTGCGCTGCGCGGAGCTTCACGGCGACGGCGCGCACCGGCTCGACGCGGTACACGCCCGGCATCGCCGCCAGCTCGTGAAGCACGCGTGCCGGTCTGACGTCATCGAAGCTCACCGTCAGGTCGGCACGCAGCGCGCGGCGGAACTGCACCTCGAGCAGGTGATTGACTGCGTCCTCCATCAGCCCGCCGACGACCAGGATCGCGGCTGACAGCGCGATGCCGACGACGGTCAGTGCCGACTTGACCGGTTGGCGCATGAGATTGCGCACCACCATGCGCGCGCCCGGCGGCAGCAGCCGGCGCAGACGGCTGCGCTCGAAGGCGGTGATGCGGAAGCGTGGTGGCGGCTCCGGGCGCATGCCCTGCGCCGGCGGCAGGCGTGCTGCGCGCGCCACCGCGACCTGGGCGCCCAGCAGCGCCGCGAGCGTGCCCAGCAGCACCGCAGACAGCGCGACGTCGGCGTCGAGCACGTAATGCAGGTAGGGATAGCGGAAGAAGTCCTGATAGACCCGCGACAGCCCCTCGCCGAGCCAGGCCCCGCCGAGAACCCCCAGCACCGCGCCCAGCGCGACGATTGCCCCGGCCAGCGTCAGGTAGTGGGTCGCGATCTGCAGGCGGCCGTAGCCAAACGCCTTGAGCACCGCAACCTGGGCGCGCTCCTGCTGCAGCAGGCGCAGCATCACGACGTTGAGCAGGAACGCGGCAACGCCGAGGAAGATCGCCGGAAAGATTGTCGCCTGCACTTCCCACTGCCGGATTTCGTCGCTCAGGTAGCGGTGCGAGATCTGGTCGGCGCGGGCGATCGCGCCGACGCTGCCATAGGCAGCCAGCAGCCGGTCGAGCGCGATGATCACGGCGCCGGCATCGGTGCCGGGCTGCAGGCGCAGCAGTGCGTCGTTGAACGCACCGTCAAGGCCTTCGGCGGCTTCGAGTGGTTCGCGCGCCATCCAGAACACGCCGTAGCGCCGGTAGTCCGGAAACAGGTCGCCGGGGCGGATCAGGTAGACGAACTCGGCCGACAGCACCAGGCCGGTGATCGTCATCATGCGCTGGCGTCCGCGCAGGGTGGTGCCCAGACGATCGCCGACGCGCAGGCCGTGGGCCTGGGCGAAGGCCTCATTGACCGCGATCTCGCGGTCGCTCTCCGGCAGGCGTCCGGCGCGCAGGTACAGCCGGTTGAGCCCGCTGGACGGCGCGGGCAGGGACAGGATGCGCGCGCTGACGGGGTCGTCGAAGCCGGCAACGTCCACCAGGGCCGTGCCGCGGGCGCGGGTTTCCACGGTGGCGACGCCTTCGATCTGCGCGATGCGGTTTTCGAGCTGGCGCGGGGCGCGGGTCAGCGTGACGAACACGTCGGCGAAGCGGCTGTCGCGGTAGAACTCGCGCTGGGTCAGCTGCAGCGATCGCATGGTGCTGTGCGCCATCACGTAGGTGGCGACGCCGCTGGCCACCACCAGCGCGATGGCCAGCGCCTGTCCGCGCAGGCGCCAAAGATCGCGCAGCAGCTTGTGGTACAGAACGCTCATCACCAGTGCAGTTCGCGCGCCGGCCGGCGCGTGGCGTTGCGGCGCTGATCGACGATGCGCCCGTCCGACAGGTGCAGCACGCGATCGGCCATCTCCGCGATCACCGCGTTGTGGGTGATGACCACGGTGAGCGTGCCCAGATCGCGGTTGACGCGGTCGAGCGCTTCAAGCACCAGCACGCCGGTCTTCGAGTCGAGCGCGCCGGTCGGCTCGTCGCACAGCAGCAGTTCGGGCTGCTTGGCGATGGCGCGCGCGATGGCCACGCGCTGCTGCTCGCCGCCGGAGAGCTGCGCCGGAAAGTGGTCGAGGCGGTGCTCGAGCCCGACCGCGCGCAGCGCCTCATCCGCCGGGAGCGGCCGTGCCGCGATCTCGGTGACCACCTCGACGTTCTCGCGTGCGGTCAGGCTGGCGATGAGGTTGTAGAACTGGAACACGAAGCCGACGTGTTCGCGGCGGTAGCGGGTCAGGGCACGGTCGTCGGCGTGCGTCAGGTCGTGGTCGCGATAGTTCACCGTGCCCGCGGTCGCGGTCTCGAGGCCGCCGAGAATGTTCAGCAGCGTCGACTTGCCACTGCCGGACGCGCCCAGCAGGACGACGAATTCGCCGGCACACAGCTCCAGGTCGACCCCGCGCAGAGCATGCACCGGCACCTCGCCGTCATAGACCTTGCTCAGCCCGCGCGTGCGCAGCAGCGGCTGCATCCCTACGCCGGAAACGGCGGCAGCAGCTCTTCGGGAATGTCGAGGTGTTGTGCGAGAACCCTGATGAACGCCGGCGGCTTGACCACCAGCACGTCGCAGTGCAGGCGTTCGAGAATGCGCTCGGCGGTGCTGCCCAGGATCAGGCGCTCGAGTCCTTCCCGGTAGACCGCACCCACGGCGACGACGTCGGCCTCGGTGGTGTCGGCCATCTCGGCGACCGCCTCGGCGGCCGGCCCCTCGAGGAAGTGCTTGCGTTCGCCGGGCACGCCGTGGCGCTGCGCGAAGGCGTCGAAGCGCTCCAGGCGCATCTCGCGCAACGCGGTATAGGCCTCGCCGATCATCAGGCTCTCGCCGTGCGGCTCGATCATGGATGCCGTGGTCAGGCCGTCGAAGGCGTGGGCCAGATGCAGGCTGGCATTGCACTGTAGTGCCAGCTGCAGCGCCGCGTCGACGACGCGATCGTTGAGCGCGTCGGCGTCCTCGCCCAGCGCGCCGGTGTCGACCGCGGCGATGACGCGCCGCGGCAGTGGGTGCGCCTGGGCATTGACCAGCAGCAGCGGCACCGGACACAGGCGCATCAGCTGCCAGTCCAGCGGCGTGTACAGCAGACGCCGCAGCGCCGGTTCGATCTGCACGTCCTTGATCACCAGGTCGGGCCTGACCTCGGCGACTTTGGCGATCACCTTCTCGTGCACCGGCTTGCCCCAGATCATGTCGGTCTGGACGCGCACCCCATCGGCCTGCAGCGGCTGGGCGACATCGTCGAGCCAGTCCTGGCGTTCGCGCAGGAAGGTGGCCTTGGCCAACGCCATCACCTCCTCCGACACCGAGCCGACGGCGGCGATGCCGGCGTGGTGGTCGAAGAGGCACAGGTGCAGCTCGGCGCCGGTGGCCCGCGCCAGCCGTGCTGCGCGCTCGATCGCCGGGGTGCGCCGCAGCGCCGGGTCGGCGATCACCAGAATCCGCTCGTACTGACTCATCCGCGCGCCTCCGTGGTTGTTTGTCCGTATCTTGGTGCCGCGCAACCGTCCCGATCATTGATCCGCATCAACCGTCAGGACCGCTACCGGGTTGACGCGCATCAATTTGCGCGCCGGCCGCGCCGGCTACCGTAGGCGGGTTCCAATCCGCCGGAGCCGTCATGAACAGCAGCGCAAACCTGGTCGAGCGCCCGTGTCCTTCCTGCGGCGCCGCGGTGAGGCTGGCCCCCGAGGACCTGGTCGTCGACATGCATGTGCGCTGCCTGCACTGCAACGCCGAGGCGCAGGTCGCCGAGGAATGGGACCCGCGTCTGGGACAGAATCACTGGGTGCTCGACGATACCGACGAAGAGTTGCCGAGCGAGCGGATCTGACGTGTCGCGGCGCGCCTCGGCACTGGTGCGCCTGCGCCGCGCCGGCATCGACACCTATCAGTCCGCGGTGATCTTCATGCGCGCCGACAGCGCGGTGTGCCGCTCGGAGGGCTTCGAGTCGCATTCGCGGGTGGAGATTCGCCGCAACGAGCACCGGCTGATCGCGACGCTCAACGTCGTCTCCGCCGAGTGGCTGGCCGCGGACGAGGCGGCACTG
>JBFHQK010000151.1:0-6760 GCA_041592255.1 Fontimonas sp. | reverse complement strand
GGCGGGTTCGTTGCGGCGCAGGCCGACAAGGACGCGCCGCTGTGCATCGCGCACGATCAGGTCGATGGACACCAGCGGCGCGCAGGCGATGACCGCCAGCCAGTCGGCGGCGGGCAGTGGGCCGCCGGCAGCGGACATCAGCCGGGCTGCAGCACGCCGTGGGCCTGCTGGTCGGCGTGGTAGCTGGAGCGCACCATCGGGCCGCTGGCGACGTGCGAGAAGCCCATCTGCTCGCCGATCACGCGCAGGCGCTCGAACTCGGTGGGATGGACGTAGCGCGCCACCGGCAGGTGGTGACGCGACGGCGCCAGGTACTGGCCGAGCGTGAGCATGTCGACGCCATGCGCGCGCAGATCGCGCATCACCTGTTCGATCTCGTCGATCTCCTCGCCCAGGCCGAGCATCAGGCCCGACTTGGTCGGCACCTGCGGATGCAAGGACTTGAAGCGTTCCAGCAGATCGAGGCTCCAGTCGTAGTCGGAGCCCGGGCGCGCCTGGCGGTATAGCCGCGGCACGGTTTCGAGATTGTGATTGAAGATGTCGGGCGGGGTGTCCTTGAAGATCGCCAGCGCCGGATCCATGCGGCCGCGGAAGTCGGGCACCAGCACCTCGATGGTCAGCTGCGGCGACAGGGCGCGCGCCTCGCGGATGCAGGCGGCAAAGTGTGCCGCGCCGCCGTCGGCGAGGTCGTCGCGGTCGACCGAGGTGATGACCACGTAGCGCAGCCGCATGTCGCGGATCGTGCGCGCGAGGTTGGCCGGCTCGTTGCCGTCCAGCGGGTTGGGGCGACCGTGGCCGACGTCGCAGAACGGGCAGCGCCGCGTGCAGATGTCGCCCATGATCATGAAGGTCGCGGTGCCCTTGCCGAAGCATTCGCCGAGGTTGGGGCAGGCGGCTTCCTCGCAGACGGTATGCAGGCGATTGGCGCGCAGCGCGGCTTTGACGCGGGCGACCTCGGGGGTGGCCGAGGATTTGGCGCGGATCCACTCGGGTTTGCGCAGCGGCGCGGCGGTTGCCTCGATCTTGACCGGAATGCGCGCCATCTTGTCGGCGCCGCGCAGCTTCTCGCCCTGGATGACCGGGCGTGGGGCCGGCCGGGGGCCGGAGGGAGGCGGGACGGGGGTGTCGCTCATGAGGGCTCCTGCGAAGCCGCCATTGTAGCGATTCGCGCCGCGGCCTTATTTGACGCGCTGCACCCGGGCCTGCGCGCCCAGGCCCTCGACTTTGAGCCAGTAGCCGCCAAACAGTCCGCGCCGGATGGTGACGGCGGGCTGGTCGAGCACGTAGTACACCGAGCGGTCGTCAACGCTGCGCCAGACCTGGCCGTTGTCGAGCGTGAACACGGTGCCCTTGTCCCAGCCTTGGAAACGGCCGACCAGGCGTGCCTCGATCTGTTCGAGCGCGGCGTTTTGCGGCGGCGGGGCCGTGGGCAGTTTCTCGGCGCCGAAGCGTTCGACGGCGTCGACGTCGGCGTTGTGCGGTGTGGCCGGATGCTCCGCGACGGCGGCATCGCCGGGCGGCGTGGGGCGCAGTTGCGCGTCGTAACAGGCCAGGCGCGCGTGCGGGTCGCTCAGCTGCGCGCAGCTTCGCAAGTTGGCGTCGGCGGCCGCAGTCAGCGGCGCGCTCAGCGCAGCGATGGCAAGCAGCAGGGCGCGCAGCATGGTCGGTTCCGCAGGCACAGGGGCCGCGACCTTAGCATGCGCCCGCGCGCAGCGGCGCGGTCTCAGGCGGCCTGTGCGATGCGGATGCGCGGACCGGGGGCTGCTGGCCCAGGGCCGCGCGCACGGCGGTCTCGGCGCGCGCGGCCAGTGTCGCGCGGTCCAGGCCTTGCGGCCGGATCGGCGCGCCGTAAATGACTTCCACACGCAGCTCGGGTTCGCGCAGCAGGCGCAGGATGTGGCTGACCAGATCGTCGTCGCCGATGAAGGGCGCCACCGCACGGCCATCGCGGCCGGGCCTGTAGCGCAGCGCAACCGGCTGCACGGTGGCGTCGGCCTCGATCGCCGCGCCGAACAGGCGGGCGTGAAAGGGCAGCACCTGGCGCCCGTCGGTCGTGGTGCCTTCGGGAAACAGCGTTACCGAGCCACCTGCGCGCAGGTGTGGCACCAGACGCTCGACCACCGGCCGCGCGCCGCCTTTGCCGCGGCGGATGTAGAAGGTGCCGGCCGCGTTGGCGAGCCAGCCGGCCACCGGCCAGTCGCGGATTTCCGACTTGGCGATGAAACGGGCGGGTTCGCTGGCGGCGATGAGCGGGATGTCGAGCCAGGAGACGTGGTTGGCCACCGTCAGGCGCGGTCCCTCGATGGCCTGGCCCCGGACGTCGACGCGCAGACGAAGGATGCGTAGCAGTCTGCGCGACCAGCGTTGCGCAATCGGCTCCGGGCGCAGGCGTCCGGTCAGATCCAGACGCACCGCGGTGGCGGCGAGCAGCCCGACGAGCAGATGGGCCAGCAGCCGGGTGGCGCGCAGCGTGCGCCGGAAGATGTCGCGCATCGCGCCGCCGCGCTCAGGCGCTTGTCGCGGTCACGGCCGCATCGGCCGGGCGGCCGAAGAAGTGGCGCGCATAGCGGGGGTGCAGATCGCTGACGTTGAGCAGCATGAACACGTCGGCGCAGTTGAAGTCGCGATCCCAGTAGGCGTCACCGCAGGCCTTTGCGCCCAGGCTCAGATAGGCCTTGAGCAGCGGCGGCAGCTTCGGCTTGTGGGTGGGCTTGCGGTCGGCAGCGGGCAGTCGGATATACGGGCGCACGCGCTGCGACGTCGGGGCGAGGTGCTTGGCGTGGATCTGGTCGAGGATGGCGTGCGCGTTGGCGCCGCCGTCCTCCAGGCCGATGCTCGCGCAGCCGAAGAGGTAGTCGTAGCCTTCGTTGATGATGAAGGAGGCAATGCCCTGCCACAGCGTGGCGATCACCGCGCCCGAGCGGAACTCCGCGTCGACGCAGGTGCGGCCGATCTCCATCACCCGCCCGGGCAGCGCATCGAGCATCGCCAGGTCGAACTCGCCGGCGGAGTAAAAGCCACCGGCGGCCGGCGCGCGCTGATCGGTGAGGATGCGGGTGCAGGCGACGACGCGGCCGTCGTCCGGCGCCACCACCATCAGGTGGCGGCAGAAGGGGTCGTACTGATCGTGGTCGATACCGCTGTGGCCGCCATCGAGTTGCGCGCCGAGTTCGCCGGCGAAGATGCGATAGCGCAGCTGCTGGGTCGCCAGGATTTCCGCCGGCGTGGTTGCGAAGCGTACTTCAAAGCGCGGGCGGAACGGCAGGTCACCATCGATGCGTGCGGACATTCGAACACTCCGGTTTCGATGTCGCGCACTCTATGAATCGCTTGTAAAGGCGAAATTACGAGGTCATGTCGTTTCTATGACGGCGGCTGCGGCAGCCAGTCCGGGGCGGCATCGGGCGCCGACCACACGCGCAGGTGCAGCTCGGCGAGCGTGTCGGGGTCGGACAGCACGCGCATGCGCGTGATCTCGTCCAGCTGCGCCGGACCGGCGCGCAGCACTTCGGCAACGGCCGCCTGGCGCTGCGCGCGCTGTGCCGGCGCAGGCCGCCGGCGCCGGCGCTCGACCAGGATCGCCAGTGCGTTGACCACCGGATCGACGATGGCGGCGCGAAAATCCGGCAGCGCGGGCGTGCGCCGCAGCGCGGCGCGCAGCCAGCGCAGTTCGCGCGGCGGGATCGACTCCTCGGGAATCAGGAACAGGCGCGCGGCGCGGCTGAGGCGGCCCAGACTGACGCGCGAGCTCCACACCGACAGCGGAATCGCAATCACCAGACTGCCGGCGACCGGCAGCAGCCACCACAGGAACTCCGGATTGAGCCAGTAGACCAGGCCAATCCAGGCCAGCCCGAGCACGGTGCCGCCGCCGTGGCGCAGCAGCGCCTGGCTCCACGGCGTCTGCGCGTCGTCGCGCGGCGGCGATTTCCACTTGATCGCAAAGCCGGCCAGCGCGGTCAGCACGTAGCGGGTGTGGAACAGCATGCGGATCGGCGCGAGCACCGCCGAGAACAGGCTCTCCAGCGTGACCCCCAGTGCGAGCTTGCCGGCGCCGCCATAGCCGCGCCACTGCGCCGGCTTCATGGCGATATGCAGCAGCGCCAGCAGCTTGGGCAGGAATAGCAGCAGCATGGTGCCGCCGAACAGCCGCATCGCCCATTCGGGGTGCCAGCGCGGCCAGTTCGGGAACAGCTGGTACGGCTGGGTGAAGTACTGTGGTTCGGACAGCACGAACACGGCGAGCAGAACCGTCGACAGCACCAGGAACGCAAACCACAGCGGTGCCGACAGGTAGGCCATGACGCCGGTCATGAACACCGCGCGATGTGCGGGATGCAGCCCCTGGCTGAAGAACAGGCGGAAGTTCTGCAAATTGCCCTGGCACCAGCGCTGGTCGCGCTGCAGTTCGTCGAGCAGCGTCGGCGGCATCTCCTCGTAGGAGCCGGGCAGATCGTAGGCGATCCACACCGCCCAGCCCGCGCGCCGCATCAGCGCGGCCTCGACAAAGTCGTGGCTCATGATCTCGCCGGACAGCGCGCCGCGGCCGGGCAGGCGGCCGAGGGCGCAATGGCGCATGAACGGCGCGACGCGGATGATGGCGTTGTGGCCCCAGTAGTGCGACTCGCCGAGCTGCCAGTAGTGCAGGCCGGCGGTGAACAGCGGGCCGTAGACCCGCGTCGCGAACTGCTGGATGCGCGCGTACAGCGTCTCGCGCCCGGATGCGCGCGGCGCGGTCTGGATGATGCCGGCGGTGGGGTTGGCCTGCATCAGCTGCACCAGCCGCTTGAGGCAGTCGCCCGACATCACGCTGTCGGCGTCGAGGATCACCATGTGCTCGTAGCGGCTGCCCCAGCGCCGGCACCAGTCGGCGATGTTGCCGGACTTGCGCTTGATGCGGTGCGTGCGCCGGCGGTAGAAGATGCGACCGATGCCGTCGACCTCGCGGCACAGGCGCAGCCAGGCGTCGACTTCGGCCACGCGCGTGTCGGCACGGTAGCTGTCGCTGAGGATGAACAGGTCGAAGTGCTCGCGCATTCCGGCGCGGCAGATGGAATCCCAGGTCGCGCGCACGCCGGCGAACACCCGCGCGACGTCCTCGTTGCAGATCGGCACCAGGATCGCCGAGCGCACCGTATCCGCAATCGGCGTATCTGCCGCGGCGGAGGCCGAAATCGCATAGCGGTCGCGGTTTCGCAGCAGCGTGAAGAAGCCCATCAGCGCGGTCCAGAAGCCGGCGGAGATCCACGCGAACAGGACGGCGTACAGCACCAGGATGGCGATTTCGACGCCGTGCTGACCGCGGTAGGGCAGCACTGCAGTCATCAGATAGGTCGCCGCGCAGGTCTGCAGCACGATCAGCGTCAGCAGCAGCAGCCGGCGGTTGCGTCCGGTGACGCGCCAGCGGTTGGGTGGGTGCGCCGGCGCGCTGTCGGACGCCTGTGCCCTGGCGCGCATGCGGCCGCGGCTGCCGAGGGTGCGGGCCTGCAGCCAGCGCCACAGCCGGTGCAGCGGGTTGTTGTCCCACGGCAGCGGCCGCATCGACGCGCGCGCCAGCGGCGGCATCGTCGACAGCCGGGTGTCGCCCTGCCGGTCCTCAGCGATCACCTGCGCCACGCCGCGATTGCCCTTGCGCGGGTGCTGCTGCAGATGTTCGCGCAAGCGTGCCCAGGCGGAACGGTGCACGGCATCGGTCGCATCGGCGTCACTGTGCCCTGACAGGGCCTCATGCACGCTGGCGAGCGCTTCGCGCGGCGCGGCATCGGCGGCGCCGCTCAGGCGCAGCTCGACCTGCATGCGGGTGGCGGCGTCCAGGGGCAACGCCTGCAGATAACGCGCCAGGCGCGCCGGGGCGCCGCGCAGTTCAGCGTCCGCTGACGGCGGGCAAGGCATAGGCCCAGGTCTCCGAAACGGTCTCGCTGCCGTTGCGCAGGATCGCGCGCATTTCCAGCGGCTTGGTGTCGTCGCTGCGGCGCACGCGCAGGCTCAGGCGCCAGCCGCCGCTGACTTCGTTGCGGTAGAGCTGGCGTTCGAGAATCTCGCCGCCGTCGCCGATCCAGACGCCGGCGACGAGCTTGGCGTCGGCGGGGAGCTGGTCGAGCGCGCCGCCTTCGAAGTCGATATGGAAGCGCAGGCTGTCGTCGGGCTCCCTGAGCCAGCCGTGACCGCGCCGCGTCTGCGCCACGCGGCCCAGCGGCGGGCGCGTCTGCGGCTGCATCTGCCACTGCAGGTCGTACTCGAACTCGATGCGGTCGCCCTTGCGCGGGGCGCGCTCCGGCACCCAGTAGGCGACGATGTTGTCGTTGGTTTCGTCCGGGGTCGGGATCGACACCAGTTCGACGCGGCCCTTGCCCCAGTCGCCACGCGGCTCGACCCAGGCGCTGGGCCGCAGTTCGGGGCGGGCCTCGAGATCCTCATAGTGGGCGAACAGCCGGTCGCGCTGCATCAGGCCGAAACCGCGCGGGTCGGTGACGCCAAACGAGGTGATGAACAGCCGCCGCGGATTGGTCAGCGGACGCCAGATCCATTCGTCGTCGGTGCGCAGCATCAGGCCGTCGGAATCGTGCACTTCCGGCCGGTAGTCCTCGCGCGCTGCCGGCTGGTTCTCGCCGAACAGATACATGCTGGTCAGCGGGGCGATGCCCAGCTTGCCGATGGCGTCGCGCACGAACAGGCGCGCGCTGACTTCCATCGCGGTGACGTCGCCGGGCCTGAGCTGGAAGCGGTAGGCCCCGGTCAGGCGCGGCGAGTCGAGCAGCGC
>JBFHQK010000150.1:0-6770 GCA_041592255.1 Fontimonas sp. | reverse complement strand
GCGGCGAACCGCCCAGCGCGCGACGCCGAAGCCCACCAGCGCCAGCGGCAGCAGCAGGACGAACACCGCCGCCACCGTCATCATCGCCCAGCCCGGCAGGTACAGCGACGTGTCGGGCGCGGCCTTGATGTCGATGTTGAGCTGCGCGTCGCGGCTGGCCAGCCACTGCACCAGATTCAGCCCCAGCTGCTGGTTGCCCAGCTCGCCGACGTAGGCGTTGGAGAGGAAGTCCGCGTCACCGACCAGCGCGACGCGCTGCGGCCGTACCGCGGGCGGCGGCGCCGCGCCCTCGCCTTCGGCGGCCGCCGGCGTGTACGCACGGGTCAGGGTCATGCCGATGTCCAGCGGTCCGGGGATGTCGCTGGCGTCCAGCGCCACGCGGCCGGACTCGATATCGCCGGTTTCGAGCCAGGCGGCCTCCGAGGTCTGCAGCATCGGCTGCGCGGTCCAGCCGTCGGCGCCGACGCTCTTGAGCGAGCGCACCAGCGGGAACAGCGTCACCAGGTCCAGACCCTGGGTGACCGCGTTGGGCGGATAGCCGACGGCGGCGAAGAAGCCCGGGTGCCCGGTGCCGAGAATCTGATACTCGGGCAGGATCGCGTAGCCGTTCTGCCATTCGATGCCCAGATCCTGCGCCAGCCGGTCGAGCCCGGCGGGGAAATCGGGATCGGCCAGCCACAGCAGGTTGCCGCCGTTCTTGACGTAGTTGCGGATCAGGTCGGTCTCGCCGTCGAACAGCTTCGAGCTCGGCGAGGCGATCACCAGCACGCTGGTGTTGTCGGGCACGCTGGGCGTCTGCACCAGGTTCAGGCCCTGCACCTTCAGGCCCTTGTCGCGCAGCGCCTGGGCGAAGCGCCCGTAGCCGTCCGGACTGTCGCCGGCGGTGGCACGCTCGCCGTGGCCTTCGAGGAAGACCACGTATTGATCGGCCGCGTAGGCCAGGCGCTGCAGCGCGGTGGTGATCGCCTGCTCGGTGGTCGAGCGCAGATTCTCACGCCGGCCCTGGTACTCGACGACGACCTCGCCGATGAAGTTGATGTTGAACTCGCGCACCTTCTGCGGCGACGCGCTCGGGTCGATGAAGTCGATGCGGATGTCGGCTTTCTCGCGCCGGTACTTGCCCAGATCCTCCTCGACCGCGCGCCGCGTGTCGGCGCCACTGGGCGCGAACACATGGAACGTGATCGGATCGGACATCGACTCGAGCTGCTGGACGCTGGCCGCGGTGAGCGTGTTGCGCTGGTTCGCGGTCCAGTCGAGCTCGGTCTTGAAGCGCACTGAGAGAAAGCCCAGCAGCACGATGGCGGCGACGAACAGCGCGCCGTTGATCAGCTGCTGGATGAGGGTCTGTTTCTTGGTCATTGCGGGCCCCCGTTCAGTTACGTTCCATGTCCAGCCGCAGCACCGTCAGCCACAGGAACAGCGCCGAGAACAGCAGGTAGTAGATCGCGTCGGCGGTATCGAAGACGCCACGGCGCAGGCTTTCGTAGTGATCGATCAGCGACAGGTAGCCGAACAGTTCCTTGAACGGCACGCTGTCGTTGTAGGCCAGGATGTTGATCAGCCAGACCACGAGCAGCAGGCCGAAGCTGCCGACCGCGGCGATGGTCGGCTCCCGTGTCAGCGACGACACGAACATGCCCGCCGCGCCGAAGGCCATCATCAGCAGGAACAGGCCGAGCAGCCCCGCGCCGATCCGGCCCCAGTCAAGGTCGGTCGACCAGTTCAGCGCCGCCGGCATCGCGGCGAGCAGCAGCACGACCGCGGCGATGAAGCCGAGCAGGCCGGCGAACTTGCCGAGCACGATCTCGGTCAGCGACACCGGGGCCGAGAACAGCAGCGTGATGCTGTTGGACTTCCGCTCTTCGGCGAACAGCCGCATCGTCATCAGCGGCATGATCAGCAGCAGCAGGATGGTCGCAAAGCCATACAGCGAGCCACCGATATAGTCAGACACGCCGAACTGGTTGCCGCCCATGCCGGCGCTGGACGCGTACTCGGCGAGCAGGTTGATGAAGACAAAGCCCATGATGAACTGCACGATCGCCAGCACGGCCCAGGCCAGCGGCGACAGGAAGATGCGGCGCAGCTCGTAGCGCGCGATGTTCAGGATGTTGTTCATGCCGCGGCCCTGGTCTCCTCACCCGAGGTCAGTTCAACGAAGATTTCTTCGAGCGTGTGCGTCTGTGCCGACAGCTCGTACAGCCCCCAGTCGCCACGCGCGGCGGCCTCGGCCAGCGCTTCGCGCGGATCGGTGCTGCCGTCGGTGTCGAGACGGAACAGGCCGTTGCCCAGTACGGCGACGTGCTTGATGCCGTTGACCGCGGCCAGGGCGGCCGGCTGCGGCGGCCGGCGCAGGCCGACCTGGATCGCGCCGAGCTGGCCGGCGCGCGTGTTTTCGACCGACTCGTTATAGACGACGCGGCCGCGCGCGATGATCATCACGCGCGAGCACACCGCCTGGATCTCCGGCAGAATGTGGCTCGACAGGATCACGCTGTGGTTCTGTCCCAGTTCCTTGATCAGCTTGCGGATCTCGCGGATCTGGATCGGATCGAGACCGACCGTGGGCTCGTCGAGGATCACCACCGGCGGGCGATGGATGATCGCCTGGGCGATGCCGACGCGCTGCTGGTAGCCCTTCGACAGGTTGCCGACCAGGCGATGGCCGACATCGGCCAGGCCGCAGTCGCGCTTGGCCGAGGCCACCGCCGCCTCGCGCTGTTTCTTGGCCACGCCGTGCAGGCCGGCGCAGTAGCGCAGGTACTCGTCGACGCTCAGTTCCGGATACACCGGCGGCTGTTCGGGCAGGTAGCCCAGGTGCCGCTTCGCCGGCTTGGGGTCGTCGTGCAGCGAGATGCCCTTGACGACGACTTCGCCGCTGCTGGGCGCGAGATTGCCGGTCAGCATCTTCATCGTCGTCGACTTGCCGGCCCCGTTGGGGCCCAGCAGGCCGAGGATTTCGCCCTTGCGCAGCGTGAGGTTGAGGCCCTCGACAGCGACGGTGGGGCCGTAGCGGCGTGTCAGTGCACGCGCCTCGATCAGGACTTCGTTATCCATATCCCTGTGTCGGTATTGGTGGAGCGGAACGTGCCGCCTGTGACTGTCGGCGCAGCGGTGAGTTCCGCTGCGCGAGCGATTGTAAGGACGGTGTTGCCGGGTTCAAGTGTGACTCAAATGCGGCCGCCGGCGCGCGGCCCGGCCGCGCGCGCGGCGGCTCAGTACAGGCGCGGCTCGCCTTCGGGGCGGCGGCGGAAGCGCTTGTAGCCCCACCAGTACTGCTCGAGGCATTCGCGCGCGCAGCGCTCGAGTCCGGCATTCATCGCGGCGACCGAGGTGGCCACGTCGCTGCTGTAGATCTCCGCCGGCGCTGCGGACCAGTGCGCGATGAAGCCGCGGCCCCAGGGCAGGCGCTCGCCGTAGAAGAACACCACCGGCGCGCCCGACTGCTGCACCAGCTTGGCGACCAGCGTCGGCGTATGGGCGGCGACACCGAAAAACGGCGCGTAAACGCCGCGCCCCGCCGGCGGGTCCTGGTCGGGCATGAAATAAATCGTCTCGTTGCGCGCCAGCACCTCGACGCACTTGCGGCCGACGCCGCCCTCGGCCGCGAGCAGCTGGCCGCCGAAGCGGCTGCGGCCGATCACCGACAGGTCGTTGACCGCACCGGGCTGCGGCTTGTACAGCCCGGTGGCGGCGTAGCGCTTCGAGAAGGGAATCGCGCAGGCTTCCCAGTTGCCCTGGTGCAGCGTCAGCAGGATCATGCCCTTGCCTTGCGCCAGGGCCTGGTCGATGACCTCGCCGCCGCGCCAGGCCTTGACCAGCCCGAGCACGCGCGGCTCCGGTGCCAGCCAGATCACCGGCATCTCGAGGATGGTCTTGATTTCATGGCTCAGCGAGCGCCGCACCAGGCGGCTGCGCTGTGCGCGCGTCAGACCCGGCAGGCAGGCTTCGAGATTGCGATACGCCGCGTGGCGCCGGCCGTTGGGGACCAGCCACAGCAGCCAGCCGACGAGGTTGCCGATGCCGTGCAGCAGCGGCAGCGGGAAATGGGCGAGAACGTGGAAAAGGAGGCGCATGGCGCGGCATTGTGCGCAGGCGCCGGGGCAAAGGAAAGCAAAAAAAGACCCGGCGCTGAGGCCGGGTCGAAGGGAGGAGGAAAAACCATGTTGCCGCGCCGGACAAATAATTTGGGGATGTCCGACGCGACCGCTGCAGTTTCGGTGCGGCGCGAACCGCCGACTGTCCGCAAACTGCGGCGCGAGCGTGTAGGACAACGCCCATAACTGCGGAGAGCGCCGATGATCGGCTTGTTGCAGCGTGTGACCCAGGCTTCGGTGAGTGTCGGTGGCGAGCGCATTGCGAGCATCGGCCCGGGCCTGCTGGTGCTCATCGGCGTGCGCCCCGCCGATGGGGCCGCGCAGGCGGACCGCCTGCTGGAGCGGCTGCTGGGGTATCGCGTGTTTGCCGATGCGCAGGGGCGGATGAACCGCTCGCTGCGCGATACCGGCGGCGGCCTGCTGCTGGTGCCGCAGTTCACGCTGGCGGCGGATACACGCAGCGGTGCACGCGCCGGGTTTTCCACCGCGGCGCCGCCGGAGCAGGCCGCGGCGCTGTTCGCCTATCTGCTGCAGCGTGCCCAGGCGCAGTGGCCGCGGACGCAAAGCGGCGTCTTCGGTGCCGACATGCAGGTGGCGCTGGTCAATGACGGCCCGGTCACCTTCTGGATCGAGGTGGCCTGAGGGTCGGGCGGCCGCGGATCGGCGGGTCGGTTCAATTTCGTCCGGGCCGGGAGTACCATTGGCGCCCCTTTGCGCCAGCCGGTCCCCCATGGACGCGCGTACCGCCAGCGTCGAACGCAACACGCGAGAAACCCAGATCCGGGTCAGCCTGAACCTCGACGGTTCGGGAATGTCGCGTTTCGACACCGGCATCCCGTTTCTCGATCACATGCTCGATCAGGTCGCGCGCCATGGCCTGATCGACCTCGACGTGCAGGCCACCGGCGACCGCCAGATCGACGACCACCACACGGTCGAGGACATCGGCATCACGCTGGGCATGGCCTTGGAACAGGCGCTGGCCGACAAGCGCGGCATCGTGCGCTACGGCCACAGCTACGTGCCGCTCGACGAGGCGCTGTCGCGCGTGGTCGTCGATCTCTCCGGCCGCCCCGGCCTGGAGTACTTTGTCGAGTTTCCGCGCGCGCGCATCGGCAGCTTCGATGTCGATTTGTTCCGCGAGTTCTTCCAGGGCTTCGTCAATCACGCCAAGCTGACGCTGCACATCGACAGCCTGCGCGGCCGCAACGCCCACCATATCGTCGAGACCGTGTTCAAGGCGTTCGGCCGCGCGCTGCGCATGGCGGTCGCCCGCGACCCGCGCATGGGCGAGATCACCCCCTCGACCAAGGGCAGCCTCTAACCGAAGCGGACCCGCCGGCGCACTGCGGCACCTCCTTCAGCGAATCATTCATGGCAGCAGCAATCGGCATCATCGACTACGGCATGGGCAACCTGCACTCGCTCGGCAAGGCGCTGGAGCGCGTGTCGGCGTCGAGCCGCGTGGTGGTCAGCTACGATCCCGCCGAGCTGATGGCCTGCGACCGCCTGGTGCTGCCCGGCGTCGGCGGCGTGCGCGCCTGCATGAAGGAGCTGCAGCGCCTGGAGCTCAATGAAATGGTCGTCGAGGCCGCGCGCAGCAAGCCGATGCTGGGCATCTGCCTGGGCATGCAGGTGATGCTCGAATGGAGCGACGAGAACGAGGGCGTCGCCGCCCTGGGCCTGTTTCCGGGCCGCGTGGTGCGCTTCCCCGATCCGGTGCCGGGCGCGCCAGGCGAGCGTTGCAAGGTCCCGCACATGGGCTGGAACCGCGTGCGCCAGGCGCGGCCGCATCCGATGTGGGCCGGGGTGCCCGACGACGCCTGGTTCTACTTTGTGCACAGCTATCACGCCCAGCCGGCGGACCCGGCACACGTGCTCGGCACGGCCGAGTACGGGCACCAGTTTGCCGCCGCCATCGCCCGCGACAACATCGCCGCCTTCCAGTTTCACCCCGAAAAGTCGCAGGCCGTCGGCATGACCTTGCTGGCGAACTTCGCGCAATGGAGTCCGTGACGCGCCCCGGCGGCCCGCAGCGCTTGCTTGCCAGCGGCGGCCGAATTAGGCACAGTGCCGTTAACGTCAGGATTGCATGCCATACGCAGCCAAGAACCCTAGGCCCGTTTCACGTATCGAGACGTTTCCCACCTGACACTGCCTGCAGCCCATGCTGTTGATTCCCGCGATTGATCTGAAGGGCGGCCAGTGCGTGCGCCTCCGCCAGGGTCGGATGGATGACGTGACCGTCTTCTCCGATGACCCGGTGACCGTGGCCCGCCGCTGGGCTGACCAGGGCGCCGAGCGCGTCCATATCGTCGACCTCGACGGCGCCGTCAAGGGCGTTCCGGTCAATATCGACGTCGTCGAGGAGATCGCCGCGGCGATCCAGGTGCCGGTGCAGGTCGGCGGCGGCATCCGCGACGAAGAGACAGTCCAGCGCTATCTCAATGCCGGCGTGCAGTACGTGATCATCGGCACCAAGGCGGTCAACGCGCCGCACTTCCTGCACGACCTCTGCCTCGAATTTCCGCGCCACATCATCGTCAGTCTGGATGCCAAGGACGGACGCGTCGCGCTCAACGGCTGGGCCAAGGTCACCGGCCACGACGTCATCGAAACCGCGCTGCACTGCGAGCGCGACGGCGTCGAGGCGATCATCTACACCGATAT
>JBFHQK010000149.1:0-6794 GCA_041592255.1 Fontimonas sp. | reverse complement strand
CTTGGAGCCGGTGGCCAGCAGCAGGCGGTCGTACTGCGCCTCGGTGCCGTCGTCGGCCCGCACGACACGGCGGACGCGGTCGATCTCGACGATCTTGCGGCCGGTGTGCAGCGTGATGCCGTTCTCGGTATACCAGTCGAGATCGTTGAGCATGATCTCGGGCAGTACCATCTCGCCGGCGAGTACCGGCGAGAGCAGGATGCGGTTGTAGTTGCCGTGCGGTTCGGCGCCGAACACGGTGATGTCGTACCGGCCGGCATCGAGCCCGAGCAGCTCCTCGACCGTGCGCATGCCCCCCATGCCGTTACCGACGACAACCAGGCGCTGCCGTGCGGGTCGGGTGACGGTCAGCGCGTGCTCGGGCACGGCCATCGTCATGCCGCGACCTGCACGCGCCCGTCGGCGACGCGCACGCGGTACGCACGGACCGACACCGCGGTGTCCTCGACGCACTCGCCAGTGGCGAGGTCGAAGTGCTGCTTGTAGATCGGCGAGGCGACGACCAGGCGCTCGCCGAGGTTGCCGACCAGGCCGCGCGACAGCACGTTGGCGTTCGAGAACGGGTCGTGGTTGGCGATCGCGAACCACCGATCTCCGGGCTGCTCTTCGGGTCGCTCGTCGCCGTCGCCGGACAGGCGGAACACCGCAACCTGCATCCCGTCGACCAGCGCGCAGACCCCGGTGTTCGGCCAGATCTCTTCGACCGCGCAGATGTCGTTCCAGCTCCCCTGCCCGACTTCGATCATGCTTGATCCATCCATCACGCCGGCTCCGTCACGACCGCCACGCCCTTGAAGCGCGACGCCTTCTCCGCGTCCGTCGCCGGGCGGATCTGGCCGCGCGCCTCGACGAACACGACGTTGTCGTCGCGGCGGTCGCTGTTGACGAAGCTGCGAAAGCGCTTGCGGGCTTCGGGGTCCTGCACCGCCTTCTTCCACTCGCATTCGTAGGTGTCGACCACGTGCTGCATCTCCGCCTCCAACTCGGCGCAGAGGCCGAGCGTGTCGTCGATGATCACGCTCTTGAGGTAGTCGAGCCCGCCTTCGAGGTTGTCGCGCCAGACGCTGGTGCGCTGCAGGCGGTCGGCCGTGCGCACGTAGAACATCAGGAAACGGTCGATGGTGCGGATCAGCGTCGCCTTGTCGAGGTCGGCCGCGATCAGTTCGGCGTGGCGCGGCTTCATGCCGCCGTTGCCGCAGACATAGAGGTTCCAGCCCTTCTCGGTAGCGATCACGCCGACGTCCTTGCCCTGCGCTTCGGCGCACTCGCGGGTGCAGCCGGACACCGCGAACTTGAGCTTGTGCGGCGCGCGCAGGCCCTTGTAGCGGTGCTCGATCTCGATCGCCAGGCCGACCGAGTCGTCGACGCCGTAGCGGCACCAGGTGGAGCCGACGCAGGACTTCACCGTGCGCACCGCCTTGGCGTAGGCGTGGCCGGTCTCGAAGCCGGCGGCGATCAGCTCCTCCCAGATCGCCGGCAGCTGCTCGGCGCGCGCGCCGAACAGGTCGACGCGCTGGCCGCCGGTGATCTTGGTGTAGAGGCCGTACTTCTTCGCCACCTGGCCGACCGCGATCAGGCCGTCCGGCGTGACTTCGCCGCCGGCCATGCGCGGGATCACCGAGTAGGTGCCGTCCTTCTGGATGTTGCCGAGGAAGTAGTCGTTGGAATCCTGCAGGCCGGCCTTGTCCTTCTCGAGCACGAAGGCGTTCCAGCAGGACGCGAAGATGCTCGCCGCCGCCGGCTTGCAGATGTCGCAGCCGCGACCGCTGCCGTGCTTGTGCAGCAGATCGGCGAAGCTCTGGATGCGGCCGACGCGCACCAGGTGGTACAGCGCCTGGCGCGAGTAGGCAAAGTGCTCGCAGAGGTGGTTGTTGACCGCCAGCCCCTGCTTCTTCATCTCCGCCTTCATCAGCTGCGTGGCCAGCGGCACGCAGCCGCCGCAGCTCGTGCCGGCCTTGGTGCAGGACTTGACCGCACCGATGCTGGTCGCGCCGTCGCGCACCGCGGCGCAGATCGCGTCCTTGGTGACGAAGTTGCAGGTGCAGATCAGCGCCGAGCCGGGCAGCGCGTCGACGCCCATCGCCGGCTTGGCCTTGCCGTCGCCGGACGGCAGGATCAGGAACTCCGGATCGGCCGGCAGCTCCATCTTGTTGAGCATCATCTGCAGCAGCGTGCCGTACTCCTCGGCGTCGCCGACGAGCACGCCGCCGAGCAGGATCTTGCCGTCGTCGGAGGTGACGATCTTCTTGTAGACCTGCTTGCGCTCGTCGGTAAACACGTAGGCACGCGCACCCGGCGTCGCGCCGTGCGCGTCGCCGATGCTGGCGACGTCGACGCCCATGAGCTTGAGCTTGGTGCTCATGTCGGCGCCGGTGAACTCGGGCGTCGCTACCGGCGCGACGCCCTCGTGAGACGTGAGACGTGAGAGGTGAGAGGCGATGTGCGCGGCGGCGACGCGGGCCATGTCGTAGCCGGGCGCGACCAGGCCGTAGATCCGGCCGTCCCACAGCGCACACTCACCGATCGCGTAGACGTCGTCGTCGAGCGTGCGGCAGAAGTTGTCGACGACGATGCCGCCGCGCGGACCCACGCCCAGCGCGCAGGCGCGCGCCAGCTCGTCGCGCGGGCGGATGCCGGCCGAGAACACGATCAGGTCGGTGTCGAGGTGGGTGCCGTCGGCGAACGTCATCCGGTGCCGGCAGGTGTCGCCGGAGCCCCCCGCGCCTTGGCGCGGGCCATCCAGGATCTCGACGGTGTTCTTGCCGGTGTGCACGGTGACGCCCAGCGTCTCGATCTTGCGGCGCAGCACGCGGCCGCCGCCATCGTCGACCTGCACCGCCATCAGCCGCGGCGCGAACTCGACGACGTGCGTGGCCAGGCCCATGTCCTTGAGCGCCTTGGCCGCCTCGAGGCCGAGCAGGCCGCCGCCGACGACCACGCCGACCTTGCCGCGCCGTCCGGCGTCGGTCATCGCCTCGAGGTCCTCGATCGTGCGGTAGACGAAGCAGTCCGGGCGGTCCTTGCCGGGAATCGGCGGCACGAACGGGTAGCTGCCGGTGGCCAGCACCAGCTTGTCGTAGTGCAGCGTCTCGCCGGTCGAGGTGCGCACCTCCTTGCGGCTGCGGTCGATCGCCACGGCGCGTGCGTTGAGCCGCAACACCAGGCCGTCGCGCTCGAAGAAGCCCGGCGTGACCAGTGACAGGTCGTCGGCGGTTTTGCCGGAGAAGAACGACGACAGCTGCACGCGGTCGTAGGCCGGGCGCGGTTCCTCGCACAGCACGGTGATCTCGAGCCCGGGCAGGTTCCTGCCGACCAGCTCCTCGAGCAGCTTGTGGCCGACCATGCCGTTGCCGATGACCAGGAGTTTCATGGGGGGTCTCTCAGTGCCGATCGCAGTCGGCGAGGAAGCGCAGCAGCGCCTCGCGCAGGCGGTAGTAGTCGCGGTGTTCGAGCAGGGCCTTGCGCGAGCGTGGGCGTGGCAGGTCGATGTCGAGGACCTGGCCGACGCGGGCGTTGGGTCCGTTGGTCATCATCACCACGCGGTCGGCGAGCAGAAGTGCCTCGTCGACATCGTGCGTGACCATCATCGCCGTCAGCTTGCTGCGCGCCCACACGTCCATCAGGACTTCCTGCAGGTCCCAGCGCGTCAGCGCATCGAGCATACCGAAGGGTTCGTCGAGCAACAGCAGCTTGGGTTGCAGCGCGAAGGCGCGGGCAATGCCGACACGCTGCTTCATGCCGTTGGACAGCGCGGAGGCGCGCTGGTGCAACGCGTCGGCCAGGCCGACGCGGGCGAGATAGTGTTCGCCGATCGCGCGGCGCTCGGTGCGGCTGACGTGCGGGAACACCTGGTTGACGCCGAGCAGGACGTTGTCGAGCGCCGACAGCCACGGCACCAGGCTCGGCGCCTGAAAGACGATGCCGCGGTCGGGGCCGGCGCCGCCGATCTCCTTGCCGTCGAGGACGATCACGCCCTCGCTGAGAGGGGTGAGGCCGGCGATCATCGACAGCACGGTCGACTTGCCGCAGCCGGAATGGCCGATGATCGAGATGAACTCGCCCTGGCGGATCTTCAGGTCGAAGCCGTCGACCACCTTCACCGGGCCCTGGCGCGTCGGATAGATCTTCGAGACCTGCGAGAACTCGACATAGCGCTCCGGCTGCACCGGCGCCTTCTTCTTCGCGGTGCGGGCCGCCGCCGGGTGCTCGTCGCTGGTGGTCGGCACCTGCGGCTTGAGCGGCACGACGTTGTCGCCGTGCCTGCCGGCGGACTCCAGGCCGGCGGCGATCAGATACTGGGTGACGTCCTTGCGCAGGCGCACGAACGCCGGGTCGTGGTTCATCGCCCGGCGGTCGCGCGGGCGCGGCAGATCGACGACGAACGCCGGCCCCAGCGTGCTGCCTGCGCCGCCGCGGCCGGGCTTGAGCGGAACGATGCGGTCGGCCATGAACAGCGCCTCGTCGACGTCGTTGGTGATCAGGATGCAGGTCTTCTGCTCCTGGTCCCAGATCTGCACGATCTCGTCCTGCAGCTTGCTGCGGGTTAGCGCGTCGAGTGCCGACAGCGGCTCGTCGAGCAGCAGCACGTCGGGGTTGGCGGCCAGGGCGCGCGCCACGGAGGTGCGCTGGCGCATGCCGCCGGACAGCTCGGCTGGCCGCTTGTGCAGCGCCGGGGTCAGGCGGACCATCTCGACGTAGGTCTCGACGCGCGCGGCGCGCTGCGCCTTCGACTCGGACCTGAACACCTGGTCGACGGCGAGCGCGACGTTCTCGCGCACGCTCATCCACGGCATCAGCGAGTAGCTCTGGAACACCACGCCGCGGTCGGGGCCCGGACCGGTGACCGGCCGGCCGCGGACGATGACTTCGCCGGCGTCGGCGGCAATCAGGCCGGCGATCAGCGAGATCAGCGTCGTCTTGCCGGTGCCGGAGAAACCGACGATCGCCAGGAACTCGCCTTCGCGCACGCTCAGGTCGATGTCGTGCAGCACGGGGCTTGCGTGCGTGCCGCTGCCGTAGGTCTTGGCGACGCCGCGCAGTTCGATGCACGGCGGCGTTGCGACCGCGTCGGTCATCGCGCGGTCCTGCGCCAGCGGGAACAAAGTCATCGCCGTGGTCTGCATGCCCGGATCTCCGCGCGCCACGTCAGTGCACCGGCTCGCCGAAGCTCACGAGCGACTGCAGCGTCGCCATGATCCGGTCGAGGACAAAGCCGATGACGCCGATCGTGAACACCGCGACCATGATCCGCGCCAGCGACTGGCTGGAACCGTTCTGGAACTCGTCCCAGATGAACTTCCCGAGTCCCGGGTTCTGCGCCAGCATCTCCGAGGCGATCAGCACCATCCAGCCCACGCCCAGACTCAGGCGCAGCCCGGTGAAGATCAGCTTCAGCGACGACGGCAGCACGATCCGGCGCACCTTGGCCACCGCCGACAGCTGCAGAACCTTGGCGACATTGAGCAGATCCTTGTCGACCGAGGCCACCCCGACCGCGGTATTGACCAGCGTCGGCCACAGGGAGCACAGCGTCACCGTGATCGCCGAAATCAGGAACGACTTCTGGAACATCGGATCGGCCGAGACGTAGACCGCGGACACCACCAGGGTGACGATCGGCAGCCAGGCCAGCGGCGACACCGGCTTGAACAGCTGGATGATCGGGTTGAGCGCGGTCTGCACGGTTGGCGACAGGCCGCAGACAATGCCCAGCGGCACGGCCACGACGGTGGCCAGCACAAAGCCGAGGAAGACCGTCAGCAGGCTGGTGCCGATCTGGTCGAGGTAGGTCGGCTTGCCGGTCCACGGCCGGATGCGCACCTCGGCATGCGCATCCGCGGCCCGGCGTTCGGCATTGCGCTGCTGCTGACGTTGGTAGAACGCCGCGGCCTTGTCGCGTTCGGCCTGGTGCTCGTCGATCAGCTGGCCGGCGGCGGCGAGCACCGCGCCCGGTCCCGGCAGCGTGCCCAGGCTGGTTTCGACGCTTTGCGCCAGCGCACCCCAAAGCAGCACGAAGATGCCGAAGGCGAGCAGCGGCACGCCGATCATGCGCAGAATCTCGCGCAGCTGCTGGCGCGGCGCCTCGCCGGCGGCCAGGCGCAGCAGCGGCACGAACCAGGTCAGGCCGGCGCGGGTGAGGACGTTGATGGTTTGGATGAGCATCGAGGGTCTCCGTGAAATCACGCCGCTGGGCTGCGCTCAGGGCACGACGTCCTGGCGCTTGAGCCCGATCTTCAGGCTGTCGATGTAGGCATTGGGCGTGCGGCCGTCGTAGGCGACCCCGTCGATGAACGCGGCGGTCGCCGGCTTGAAGCCGCTTTCGGTGGCGAAATCGGGAAAGTCGGCGGCCTTGAACCGGCCCTCGGCGATCAGGGCCCTCGCCGCCTGCGCGTAGAGGTCCGGGCGATACACCTTCTTCGCCGTCTCGAAGTACCAGGCGTCGGGCTTGCCTTCACTGATCTGGCCCCAGCGGCGCATCTGCGTGAGGTACCAGATCGCATCCGAGTAGTACGGGTAGGTCGCGTGGTAACGGAAGAACACGTTGAAGTCCGGCACGTCGCGCGTGTCGCCCTTCTCGTACTCGAAGGTCCCGGTCATCGAGTTGGCGATGACTGCGGCGTCGGCGCCGACGTAGGCCGGCTTGGCCAGGATCTTCACCGCCTCGATGCGGTTGGCGTTGTCGTTGGCGTCGAGCCAGTGGGCGGCGCGGATCAGCGCCTTGGTCAGCGCCCGGGTCGTGTTCGGATACTTCTGCGCGAAGTCCGCGCGGATGCCGAACACCTTCTCCGGGTTGT
>JBFHQK010000148.1:0-6907 GCA_041592255.1 Fontimonas sp. | reverse complement strand
GTTCTTGATGAAGCCCTCGCGATAGTTCACGCCCAGCCGCATCGCCAGCTCGGCGCCGGCCACGCGCGAGGTATCCGGAATCGGGATCACGGTATCGATGTCGTGATCCGGCCACTCGCGCAGGATCTTCTCGGCCAGCTTGACGCCCATGCGCAGGCGCGCCTTGTAGACGTAGATGTCGTCCATGACTGAGTCCGGACGCGCCATGTAGACATGCTCGAAGATGCAGGGCGCATAGATCGGGTTGGCCGCGCACTGCCGCTTGTGCAGCTTGCCGTCGAGCGTGATCAGCACCGCCTCGCCGGGCGCGATGTCGCCCAGCAGCTCGTAGCCGAGCGCATCCAGCGCCACCGATTCGGACGCGATCATGTAGTCGAGTCCGCTGGCCGTCTCGCGCACGCCGTATACGGCCGGGCGGATGCCGAAAGGATCGCGGAAGCCGACCACACCATAGCCGGTGACCAGGGCCACGCAGGCGTAAGCGCCGCGGCAGCGCAGGTGCACGCCGGACACGGCGGCGAAGATGTCATCGGGAGTCAGGCGCAGCACGCCGCGTTGCAGCAGTTCATGCGCAAAGACGTTGAGCAACACCTCGGAATCCGATTCGGTGTTGATATGCCGCCGGTCCTGCAGAAACAGCTCCTGCTTGAGCTCTTCGGCGTTGGTCAGATTGCCGTTGTGCGACAGCGAAATGCCAAACGGCGTATTGGTGTAGAACGGCTGCGCCTCGGCCGAGGTCGAGCACCCCGCCGTCGGGTAGCGCACATGCGCAACACCCATGCGGCCGCGCAGCTTGACCATGTGCTCGTCGGCGCTGAAGACGTCGCGCACCAGGCCGTTTTCCTTGCGCAGGAACAGGCGATGTCCGTCGTTGGTGATGATGCCCGCGGCATCCTGGCCGCGGTGCTGCAACATCGTGAGCGCGTCAAACAGCTCCGCGTTGACGGCGGGCCCCTGGGAAACGATGCCGGCGATTCCGCACATGGTGATTACTGGCCTGAAGACGAAGAGGAGGAGGCAATGGCGGGCTTGAGCAACGCCAGCCAGCGCTCGGGAATGACAGTTTCGAACCCGCGCGCGAGCGGCGCGGAGTGCCGGATCAGCACCGATTCGCGCCACCAGCGATCCTGGTCAGCGCCCATCTGCCCTGCGACGAGCACGAACAGGCCGACGACGAACACCGCGCGGATCAGGCCCAGCCCGCCACCCAGGGTACGGTCGGCCGGCGAAAAACCGCTGTCACGCACGACCACGACAAGAAAATGCGTCAGCAGTGCGCCCGCAAACAGCGCGGCGAAGAACACCAGCGCGGCGGCCACCGCCTCGCGCAGCACCGGATCGGCCAGATGCGGCGCGAGCCGCGCCGCGACCGTTGCGCTCAGCAACCAGGCCGCGACAAAGGCCGCGATCCAGGTCAGCAGGCTGAGAACCTCCCGCGTGAAGCCGCGCCAGATGCCGACGGCGACAGATACGAGGGAAACGAAGAGGATGCAGTAATCGACCCAAGTCATGCGGCGCGTCGCGGAAAGCGATGCGCAATTTTACCACCTCGTGACATACATCCGCTGCCGGTCATCGTCACGGCCTGACCACCTGCGCGTCGGTGTAACCACTGCGCACGGCCTGTGCCTGCGCCGCCTTGGCCAGCGACTCGCTGGAATAGGGGCCGCTGCGAACGCGATATAGCGTCCCGCGCGCCGTTTCGATCGGCGCAATCAGGGACTTCTCGCCCATCCGCCGCAGCTGCGCCTCCGCCTGCCGCGCATTTTCGATCGCCGAGAACGAGCCCACCTGCACCCACCAGCGGGCGCCGTCGCCCGGCGCTGCAACGGGCGCAGCGGTCGCCGCCGGCGGCGGAGGCTGGGGCTCGGGCCGCGCCCCCTCCCCGACCGGCGCGGATTCCGGCCGTGGCGCCGGCTGCCCCCCGTCCAGATCGGGCGCGGCGCCCTCTGCGCTTGCCGCTGGAGCCGACGCCGGCGCTTGCGTCACCTGTGCCGGGACACTGGCGGCCATCGCGTCGGTTCCGGCTGCGCGGTCGGGCACGGACGCCGGTGCCGGGGCCGCCGCTTCAGGGGTCACCGCTTCAGGGGCCGCCAGTTCGATGGTCACCCGCTGGAACTCATCGGCGCCCTGCACGCCCAGCTGCGGATCCGGCAGCACCGACACCAGGATGAAGGCGGCCGCGAGCAGCAGGCCCGTGCCGACCAGGCGGCGCTTCAGGGTCTCATCCATGCAGCTGCAATTCGGTCATGGCCGCGGCCACAGTGAGAAACGATCCGGTCACCACGATGCGTCCTTCGGACCCGGCCAGCGCGCGGGCGGCGCGCAGCGCGTCGCCGATATTCTGGCAGCACGGCGCAGCGGCGTCTGCCTCAAGCCGCTGCGCCAGTTCGCCGGCGGCCAGTCCGCGCGGGCCCGGCAGATCGACCAGCAGCAGATGCTGGTAGCGTCCGGCCAGCGCGCGCAGGAAGGCTGCGTGAGGCTTGTCCGCGAGCATGCCGAGCACCAGCACCGTCGGCTGTGGCGGCGTGGTGGCGAGCCAGTCCGCCAGCGCCTGCGCGGCTTCGGCATTGTGCGCCACATCGAGCACATAAGGCCCGATACGCTGGCAGCGCCCCGGCACCGCAAGCTGCGGCAGCGCCCGCCGGATCGCGGCCTCGGTCACCGGCCGCCGCGCCTGCAGCGCTTCGACCGCGGCCAGCACGCCGGCGACATTGCGCAACTGCGCGGCGTGCCCGGGCGCCGGCCGCTGCAACCCGGCCAGCGTGCCCTCGCGCCCGCGCCAGTCGAAACCCACGCCGGTGCTCGCAACGTCGAAATCGACGCCGAGACGCCGCAAATCCGCGCCGCAGGCGCGTGCGGCTGTCAGCAGGCTCGCCGGCGGCTCGGGCTCCGCGACGATGGCCGGCCGGCCAGCGCGGAAGATGCCGGCCTTCTCGCGACCGATCGCCTCGCGGTCCGGCCCCAGCCAGTCGAGGTGATCCAGCCCGATGCTGGTGACCAGCGCCGCGTCGGCATCGACCAGGTTCACCGCGTCCAGCCGCCCGCCCAGCCCCACCTCCAGCACCTGCACCTCGACGTCGGCCTCGCGAAACAGCCACAGCGCCGCGAGCGTGCCGAACTCGAAATAGGTCAGCGGGGTATCAAGACGCCCGCTTTCCACCGCGGCGAAGGCGCGACACAGCGCGGCGTCGCTGACCTCGGCATCGGCGATGCGGATGCGCTCGTTGTAACGCAGCAGGTGCGGCGAGGTGTAGAGACCGACGCGGTACCCCGCCTCACGATAGATCAGCGCCGCCAGGTGCGCGCTGGTGCCCTTGCCGTTGGTGCCCCCGACCGTGAACGTGGTTGCCGCCGGCGTGGACAGCCCCATGCGCGCAGCCACCGCCGCCACGCGCTCAAGGCCCATCTCGATGCTGCGGGGGTGCAGCGTCTCCTGCCAGCGCAGCCAGTCGTCGAGAGTGCGGGTCATGGGCATGGTGAGCGGATGCGCTGCGCGACCGGACCGCGTCGCGCCCCGCACGACGGGCCTCGGCCCGCAGCGCGGGGCGTTATCTCAAGGCTTGGCGCGTCCCGGCAGCCAGCACCGTGCCCACGCTCAGGTCGAGCTGACCGTCGGGGAGAAGTGCGTGAGCATCGCCAGCAAGCGGTAGATGCGTTCGCGCATCTCGCGACGGTCGACGATGAGGTCCAGCGCCCCTTTCTCCAGCAGGAACTCGGCGCGCTGAAAGCCCTCCGGCAGTTTCTGCCGCACCGTCTGCTCGATCACCCGCGGCCCGGCGAAACCGATCAGCGCGCGCGGTTCGGCGATCTGCACGTCGCCCAGCATCGCGAAGCTTGCGGACACGCCGCCCATGGTCGGGTGCGTCAGCACCGAGATGTATGGCAGCCCGCGTTCGGCCAGCTTGGCCAGCGCCGCCGAGGTCTTGGCCATCTGCATCAATGAAAACAGCGACTCCTGCATGCGCGCGCCGCCGGAGGCATGGAAGCAGACGAACGGCACGCCGAACTCGAGGCAGGCGTTGACGCCGCGCACGAATTTCTCGCCGACCACGCTGCCCATCGAGCCGCCCATGAAGCCGAACTCGAACGCGGCGGTGACCAGCGGCAACCCCATCAGCTGCCCGCGGAACACCAGCAGCGCATCCTTTTCGCTGGTGTCGTTCTGTGCCTCGCGCAGCCGTTCGCTGTACTTGCGGCTGTCCTTGAACTTGAGCGGATCCTTGGGCGCGAGTTCGGCGCCGATCTCGTGGCGCGGTTCCGGATCGAGGAAGTGGTCCAGACGCTGGCGCGCGGTGATCGCCCGGTGCGTGCTGCACTTGGGGCAGACCTCGAGCGTGCGTTCCAGCTCGGCGCGGTACAGCACCGACTGGCAGCTGTCGCACTTGGTCCACAAGCCTTCCGGCACATTGCGCTTGCGCGCACCGCTCGAAAGCAGCTTGGAACCGGCGATCTTGTCGAGCCAACTCATGGATTCAGGCATGGTCTGTTGTGGCGCAATGGTAGCGCGACCGCCGCGCCGGTAACCGTGATTTCACGCACCGGAATCATCCAGCGCCAGCCGCAGCTCGCGCAAGCGGGCTTCCAGCACGGCGGGCAGCTCATCGGCACGCGCTTGCAGCCGCTCGATCTCCGCCACCAGGGCGCTGCCGACGACCACACCATCGGCAATCCGGCCGACGGCACGCGCCGATGCCGCGTCGCGGATGCCGAACCCCACCGCCAGCGGCAGCGGGGTGTGCCGCCGGATCTGGTCGAGCTTGGCACCGACACTGTCCACGTCCAGACGCGCCGAACCGGTCACGCCCTTGAGCGAGACGTAATAGATGTAGCCGCTGGCGGCGCGCGCCACCGCCTCGATGCGCTCGTCCGGACTGGTGGGCGCCAGCAGGAAGATGCAGTCCAGCTGCTGTGCGCGCAGCGCCGGCAGGTAGTCCGGGGCCTCCTCGACCGCGAGATCGACGATCAGCACGCCGTCGACCCCGACCTCGCGGGCGCGCCGCGCAAACGCCTCGCAGCCGCGCGCCTCGATCGGATTCAGATACCCCATCAGCACCACCGGCGTGCGGTCGTCCGTGCGCCGGAACTCCGCGACCATGTCGAGGATGTCCCACAGCCCGGTGTTGTGCTTGAGCGCCCGCTCGCAGGCGAGCTGGATGGTGGGACCATCGGCCATCGGGTCCGAAAACGGCACGCCGAGCTCGATGACATCCGCGCCGCCGCGGACCAGCGCATGCATCAGCGCCACCGTGTGCTGCGGCGCCGGATCGCCCGCGGTGATGAACGGCACCAGGGCCTTGCGGCCCGCGGCCTTGAGGGCGGCAAACGTCTGCGGGAGGCGACTCATGTCAGGGTGATGCCTTCGAGTTTGGCGATCGTGAAGATGTCCTTGTCGCCACGGCCGGACAGGTTGACGACCAGATGGCGCTCGGCGCCCAGCTGCGGCGCCAGCTTCTTCGCGTAGGCGACGGCATGCGCCGATTCGAGCGCCGGAATGATGCCCTCCGCGCGCGTGAGCTCGTGGAACGCGGCCAGCGCCTCGTCGTCGGTCACCGCCACATAGCGGACCCGGCCGCTGTCCTTGAGCCAGGAGTGCTCGGGCCCGACGCCGGGGTAGTCGAGACCGGCGGAGATCGAGTGCGTCGGCAGGATCTGGCCGTTGGCGTCGGCCATGATGTAAGTGCGGTTGCCGTGCAGCACGCCCGGCTTGCCCGCGGTCAGCGGCGCGGCGTGGTCGGGGGTATCCAGTCCGTGGCCGCCGGCCTCGACCCCGTACATCGCCACCGCCGGTTCGTCGATGAAGGGATGAAACAGGCCGATCGCATTGGACCCGCCGCCGACGCAGGCCACCAGCGCATCCGGCAGGCGGCCGATCTTGGCGCGGCTCTGCGCCATCACTTCGCGTCCGATGACGGCCTGGAAATCGCGCACCAGCATCGGGTAAGGGTGCGGACCGGCGACGGTGCCGATGACGTAGAAGGTGTCATCGACGTTGGTCACCCAGTCGCGCAGCGCCTCGTTCATCGCGTCCTTGAGGGTCTTGGTGCCACTGTGCACCGGCACGACCTCGGCCCCCAGCAGCTTCATCCGGAACACGTTGGGCGACTGGCGCTGGACGTCCTCGGCGCCCATGTAGACGACGCACTTGAGACCCAGGCGCGCGGCAATCGTCGCCGACGCGACACCGTGCTGGCCGGCGCCGGTTTCGGCAATGATGCGCGTCTTGCCCAGATGCTTGGCCAGCAGGGCCTGGCCGACCGTGTTGTTGATCTTGTGCGCGCCGGTGTGATTGAGATCTTCGCGCTTGAGCCAGATCTGCGCCCCGCCCCACGACGCGCTCAGCCGCCGGGCGTGGTACAGCGGCGACGGCCGGCCGACATAATCGCGCAGATCCTCGTCGAGCTGGCGCAGAAATTCCGGATCGTCACGGAGCCGGAGATACGCCGCCTCGAGCTGGTGCAGCGGCTCCATCAGGGTTTCGGCGACAAACTGGCCGCCATAGGGGCCGAAGTGGCCGCGCGTGTCGGGATAGTGATAGCTCATTTCAGTGCCTCATCGGCGCGCCGGACCGCCTTGACGAAGGCGTGCATCCGGTCCGGATCCTTGATGCCGGGTCGCAATTCAATTCCACTGGATACGTCCACCGCGTAAGGACGGACGCGACGAATCGCCTGGGCCACATTGTGCGGGTTCAGCCCGCCGGCCAGCACGAGCGCCTTGCGCGTCGTCGCCACCTTGTCCCAGTCGAAGGTCTCACCCTGCCCGCCCATCGCGCCCGGCGCGTGCGCATCCAGCAGCAGCGCAGCGGCCGCGCGGAAGCGCCGCGACTCGCGCGCCAGGCTGACCTCGGCGCCCATCGCGATGGCCTTGATGTACGGCAGGCCGAAGCTGGCGCAGAATGCCGGCT
>JBFHQK010000147.1:0-7108 GCA_041592255.1 Fontimonas sp. | reverse complement strand
GACCGCCAGCGTTCGGTCGCTGGCCAGGCACAGGGTCGAGAGCAGGTCATCGGCCAGGCCGTGGGCGAGCCGGGCCAGCGTGCTGGCGCTGGCCGGCGCGATCAGGATCAGATGCGGCCAGCGCGCCAGTTCGATGTGGCCCATCGCGGCCTCGGCGGATTCGTCCCAGAGCGAGCCGCGCACCAGGCGGCCGGACACGGCCTGGAACGTCTGCGCGCCGACGAAGCGCTGGGCGTTGGCGGTCATCACGACCTGGACGTCGGCGCCGGCGTCCTTGAGCCGGCGGACCAGGTCCGCGGCCTTGTAGGCGGCGATTCCGCCCGTGACGCCGAGCACAATCCGCCGGGTGTCGAGGCTTGCAGGGGTGCTGTTCATGTTCGCATTCTAGCTGCGGGGCGTTTTCCGGATGACGCGAACGAGGGGGGGCGGCGATGGCCATCACCGATTGGCCCGAGAACGAGCGTCCGCGCGAGAAGCTGCTGGCGCAGGGCGCGGCCGCGCTCAGCGATGCCGAGCTGCTGGCGATCTTTCTGCGCACCGGCGTGCGCGGCATGACCGCGGTCGATCTGGCGCGCGACCTGATGCGCCGTTTCGGCGGGCTGCGGCCCCTGCTTGCGGCCGAGCGTACGCAGTTCTGCGCCAGCAAGGGGTTGGGCGAGGCCAAGTACGTGCAGCTGCAGGCGGTGCTGGAAATCGCGCGTCGCCATCTGTCCGAGACGCTCACGCGCGGGGTTGCGCTGAGCAGTCCGCAGGCGGCGGGCGATTACCTCCGGGCCTGCCTGCGCGACCGCGAGCACGAGGTGTTTGCGGTGTTGTTCCTCGACAGCCAGCACCGCGTGCTGGCCTGCGAGGAGCTTTCGCGCGGCACGCTCGACGGCGCCGCGGTCTACCCGCGCGAGGTGGTCAAGGCCGCGCTCAGGCGCAACGCCGGCGCGGTGATTCTGGGTCATAACCATCCCAGCGGGGTCGCCGAACCCAGCAGCGCGGATCGCGTCCTGACCGAGCGCCTGAAGCAGGCGCTGGCGGTGGTCGACATCCGCGTCCTGGACCACCTGGTGATCGGCGATGGTCCGCCGGTGAGCTTTGCCGAGCGCGGCTGGCTGTGAGGGGTTCAGTCGCGCTGCGGGCCGCCGCGGGCGAGGAAATCGGCCAGTGCCGTGCGGATATCCGCCGCCGGCTTGCCGATGCGATGCTCGATCACCGCGGCTTCGGCGACCATCGTCAGCAGCAGGCGCGCACCGCCGCTGGGCTGGGGCCAGCCCAGCGCGCCGAGCTCGACCGAAAACATCAGCCGGTGGGCCTCGTTCTGCCGGCGCAGCGGGCCATGAGTGTCTGCGCGCAGGCCGGCCTCGGTCAGCCAGCGGCGCAGCGCACGCTGCTCCAGGCACTCGTCGAGGTAGGTTTCCAGCGCGCGCTGCACCCGCAGCTGGCCGCCGGGGATGCCGGCCGTGGCCACGGCGATGCGTGCGCGTGCCCGCTCGATGAACCGCTGTTGCAGCGCAACGAGGTAGGTCTGCAGGTCGCCGAAGACTGCGTCGAACGCGTCGGCTTCCAGTCCGGCCTCGGCGCACAGGCGCGCCGGGTCAAACTCGCGCAGCGGCATCGTCTGCGCCAGCCGCGAACCGGCCTCCAGCAGGCCACTGCGCGCGGCGTTCATGGCAGCGGGCTGTCGAGGTAGCGGAACAGCGTCGAGCGCAGTGCGGGCAGTCGCAAGTCGGCTTCGTGCTCGGCGTGCGCGATCTCGATCACGCCGGCCGTCAGCAGGCGGGCGCAGGCCGAAGGTTGCGGCCAGTGCGCGGTGCGCAGTTCGAGTTCCATCATGACGATGAATCCCGCCACGCGGCGGCGGATCACCGCCGCGCCGACCGGGTCGAAACGCAGCGCGGTGAGCAGCTCGCGCAGCGCCGGCTGGGCGAGATTGGCTTCCAGATATGTCTCGATGGCCAGCTTGAGTCGGGCGATGCCGGCGGGCATGTTGGCCGTCACGCGTGTGAGCGTGTCGCGGATGTCGTCGATCAGTGCCGCCGCCAGCTCGCCTTGGTAGGCGGACAGGCTCGGATACAGCGCGGCGAAGCGCTTCTCGGACACCCCGGCTTCGGCGCAGATGGCGGCCAGCGTCAGACGTTGCCGGTCGGTGCGACCGGCCACGCGCCGGCCGGCTGCCAGCAGGCAGGCGCGCAACAGATCCGGGGCGGGTGCGGAATCCACGGTCATTGGCCGCAGCTTAGCGACATGGTGCGGGACCTGCCATAAAATGGATCACAGCCGGGCAATGCGGAATCGGCGCGGCGGTTGTGGCGCGCGGTGGCCGCGGCCCCTTGTCCGGCGCATGGGGCTCTGGCACAATTGCGCCCCTTTTGGGGCTGGACGTACCGGCCCGAGCCACTGCATCCGCAGTCGATTCATACCCTTAACGGGTCTTTCTGGGGTTTGCTGTCATGTCCAAAGTCTGTCAGGTCACCGGCAAGCGGCCGATGGTCGGCAACACGGTGTCGCACGCGAATAACAAGCGCCGTCGCCGGTTCGAGCCTAACCTGCACACGCATCGCTTCTGGCTGGAATCCGAGAAGCGTTTCGTGAGCCTGCGCGTGTCCGCCAACGGGATGCGTATCATCGACAAGAAGGGCGTCGAGGCGATCGTCTCGGAACTGCGCGCCCGCGGCGAGAAGGTCTAAACCATGGCCAGAAAGAAGGACGTCGAGAAAATCCGCCTGGTGTCGACCGCCGAGACCGGGTACTTCTACACCACGACGAAGAACCGCAAGAACACGCCGGACAAGTTCGAGGTCAAGAAGTATGACCCGGTCGTGCGCAAGCACGTCGTGTTCAAGGAAGCCAAGATCAAGTGACGCTTCGCGGCACTGCCGCGCAGGGTCTCTCCCCGTGTCAGCGGGGCGCACAAGGGCCGCAATTGCGGCCCTTGTCGTTTGCGGCGTCATCAGGAAGCGATCGGCGCCATGTCGGGTGCGATCCCGCGGCGGGGTGCGCGCACATCCGCCCGAGGGCGCGACGCGGCCGCCGGGCGCATCGTCCGGCGTGGATTGAGGGGCGCTGCGGCTTGCACTACAGTGCCCGCCCCATCCGGCGCTGAACCATGGACCCAGACGCACTGCTCATCGATGCCCTGATCGGCTCCGGCCGCCTGTTCCATCAGCGCGGCTGGGTGCCGGCCACCGGCGGCAATTTTTCGGCGCGCCGGCAGGATGCCTCGATGCTGATCACCGCCTCGGGCTGCCACAAAGGCGAGCTGAGCGAGGCTGACTTCCTGGTCGCCGATCTCGATGGGCGGCCACTGGCCAGCGGGCGCAAGGCGTCCTATGAAACGCTGCTGCACTGCCAGCTCTATCGGTTCGGCGCCGGCATCGGCGCGGTGCTGCACACGCACTCGGTGGCCAATACAGTGCTGTCGCGGCGTTACGAGCGCATCCGGCTCGCCGGCTATGAGCTGCTGAAGCTGCTGCCGGGCATCACCAGCCACGATGTGGCGGTGGAGGTGCCGGTGTTCGACAACGACCAGGACATTGCGCGCCTGGCCGCGCGTGTCGACGCACACCTGCGGGCGCAGCCGGAGACGCCGGCCTATGTGATTGCCGGCCACGGGCTCTACGCCTGGGGCGACACCGTGGCGCAGGCGCGCTGGCGCGTCGAGGCGCTGGAGTTCATGTTCGAGTGCGAGCTGCGCGCTCGGCTGTTGAAGGAGTGATGCGATGACGACCCTGACCGTGTATTCCGAGCAGGATGCGACCACGCCGCTGGCGCGCTACAGCGACTTCGCGCCGATCCGCGATCAGCTCGCGGCGCTGGGCATCGAGCTGGAGCGCTGGTCGGCGCAGAAGCCGCTGTCGCCGACGGCGACGCCGGAGGAGGTGCTGGAGGCGTACCAGGACTCGATTGCAACGCTGAACGCCAAGTACGGCTTCCAGTCGGTCGACGTCGTCAGCATGCATCCGGATCATCCGCAGGCTGCGGCCGCGCGCGGCAAGTTTCTGGCCGAGCATACCCATGCCGACTTCGAGACCCGGTTCTTCGTCGACGGCTCGGGCGCTTTTTACGTGCACGCCGACGGCAAGGTGTTCGTGCTGGTCTGCACCAAGGGTGATCTGATCAACCTGCCGGCAAACACCACGCACTGGTTCGACATGGGGCCGCGCCCGGATTTCAAGGCGATCCGCTTCTTCCGCATTGCCGAAGGCTGGGTGGGCCATTTCACCGGCGATGCCATCGCCGAGCGCTTCCCCAAATACGAGAACGCGCAGTGATCCGCGCGATCGTCACCGACATCCAGGGGTGAGCCGGCGCGCTTGCGAGGCACAGCCTCGCGCGCCGCTGAACGCCCGGCCAAGGACGGCTCAGGAGAATCCATGATCAAAGCCATCGTCACCGACATCGAGGGAACCACCTCCTCGATCGACTTCGTGCACCAGACGCTGTTTCCATACGCCAGGGCACGCGTGCGCGGGTTTCTGCGCAGCCGCGCCGGCGACGATGCGGTGCAGCAGCTGCTGGCTGACATCGAACAGATCGAGCACCGCGAACTGTCGCTCGACGAAGCGGCAGATGTGCTCGAGCAGTGGATCGACGAGGATCGCAAGCTGACGCCGCTCAAGGCGCTGCAGGGCATGATCTGGCGGCAGGGCTACGAGGCCGGCGAGCTCAAGGGCCATGTCTATGCCGATGCGCCGGAGTTCCTGCGCCGCTGGCGGGACGGGGGGCTGCGGCTGTATGTCTATTCCTCCGGCTCGGTCGAGGCGCAGCGGCTGATTTTCGCGCACACCGCGTTCGGCGATCTGACGCCGCTGTTCTCCGGCTACTTCGATACGCGCATCGGCGCCAAGCGCGAGCGGGCGTCGTATCAGAAGATCTGCGAACACCTCGATCTTGCCGCCGGCGACGTGCTGTTCCTGTCCGATGTCGGCGAGGAACTCGATGCTGCGCGGGCGGCGGGGATGCGGACCTGCCAGCTGCTGCGCGACGCCAAGGCCGTTGCCGCGCCGCAGCATCCGCACGCGACCAGTTTCGCCGACGTCACGCTGTAGCGCGCGCGCCGGCGCCGACGTAGCGCCAGTGCCAGGGCTCGTAGCAGAAGCCCTGCGGATTGCCGCGCGGATAGGACAGGCGGAAGCCGTGCCCGGCGGCGTGGCGCTGCAGCCATCGGAACGCCGCGGTGGTGTCGAAGGCGTCGTCGAGCGCCGCGCAGCCCGGCGTGCCGATGTCGACGGCCTGACCGGTATGGTGCTCGCTGTATCCGGGTGGCGCGTTGACCTGCAGGATCTGCTCCAGCACGCCGCCGCGGTCGAGCTTCGCGCGGATCAGCGCCGCCTGGAATTCGATGCTGCGGAACGCCGACACCAGCAGCAGCGCCACGCCGCCGGACTGCGCGTGGTGGCGCATCGCCAGCCAGGCGCGCGCGGCGGCGGGCGTCAGCAGCTTGTCGCGGCCGTCGGTGCCCAGTCCCACCGGGACCAGCCGCTGGGCCTGAACGCACAGCGGCAGCCGGCGCTGTGCCGGCAGCCGCTCCGGGATGCCGAGGGCGCGCAGCTGCGCGCGCACCTGAGCGGCATAGTCGCTGCGGGCGGGCTCAGCCGGCGGCAAGCAGGCGCTCGCGCCACCCGGCCTGCGCGTCGCCGATGACGACGAAGCCCGGATTGAGCAGCGACTCCTTCTGGTTGTAACGCAGTGGCGCGAGGTCAGGCAGGCGCAGCACCTGGCCGCCGGCACACTCGACGACGCATTGCCCGGCGGCGGTGTCCCATTCCGACGTCGGTCCGGTGCGCGGATACAGGTCGGCCTCGCCGGTGGCCACCAGGCAGAACTTCAGCGAGCTGCCTTTGCTGACGGCCTCGTGCGCCGGCAGTTTCGCCAGCAGCGCCGCGAGCGCGGCGTCCTGGTGCGAGCGGCTGACGACGAAGGCCGGCACGTCGGCGCAGGCGCGCGTGCGCGTGACTTCGCGGGTGGTGCCGAGGATGCGCAGCGCGCCCAGTCCGCGGGCGCCGGCGTAGGTGACGTTGAGTGCCGGGGCGTAGACCACGCCCAGCACCGGCTCGTGATCGTCGATCAGCGCGATGTTGACGGTGAATTCGCCGTTGCGCTTGATGAACTCCTTGGTGCCGTCGAGCGGATCGACCAGCCAGTACTGCGACCAGCGGCTGCGCGTGGCAAACGGCGTGTCGGCACCCTCCTCGGACAGCACCGGGATATCGGGCGTGAGTTGCGCCAGGCCGGCGACGATCGCGCGGTGCGCGGCAAGATCGGCTTGGGTCAGCGGCGAGGCGTCGTCCTTGTGGGTGACGGCGAAGTCGGATTCATAGATGTCGAGGATGCGGTCGCCGGCGGTGCCGGCCAGTGTGATGATGTCGTCGAGCAGCGACGCGGTCAGGGCGAGGGTCACGGCAGGTCCCGGTCAGGCGAAGGTGCGCCGTATGATACGAGGCCTATGGATGCCTCAGTGAACTGGGCCGCGGTCGAGTGGGTGCTGCTGGACATGGACGGCACGATCCTCGACCTGTCCTTCGACAATTTTTTCTGGCGTGAGCTGGTGCCGCTGCGCTACGCGCAGCAGCACGGCCTGACCCTGGAGCACGCGCGCGAGGTCCTGCGCCCCGAGTTCGACAAGGTGATGCACACGCTGTCCTGGTACTGCACCGATTACTGGAGCGAGGTGACCGGCCTGAACATGGCGGCGCTCAAGGCCGAGATGCGTCACCGCATCGGCCCGGTGCCCGGCGCCGAGGCGTTCCTGCAGGCGGTGCGGCGCTCCGGCCGGCGGCTGTGGCTGGCTACCAATGCCCATCCGGACAGCTGGCGCCTGAAGCTCGATTACACCGGCTTCGGGCGCTATTTCGAGCAGGTGATCTGCTCGCACGATTTCGGTTATCCGAAGGAAGATCTGCGCTTCTGGGCTGCGGCCCAGGCAGCGCATCCGTTCAATGCGCGGCGCGCGCTGTTCGTCGACGACAGCATGCCGGTGCTGTCGGCGGCGCAGGCCTTCGGTATCCACCACGTGGTCGGCATCCGCAAGCCCGACAGCCATCTGCCGGAGCGGCCGATCGAGGCGATGCCGTCAGTGCGCACGCTGGCGGATCTGACGCCGTCGCTGCGTGCCGCGACG
>JBFHQK010000146.1:0-7151 GCA_041592255.1 Fontimonas sp. | reverse complement strand
GATGGTCTTCAGCAATGCGTTGACGCTGTTGGTGTTGAGCGCATCGGCCGGATCGATGATCGCGGCGCGCGCGCCGCCATAGTGGCTGGCCAGCGTGAAACGCTCGATCATCTGGCGTGCTGCCTCGATCGAAATGTCGCGGCGCTTGCGGTCGGCGTCGGGCTGCCAGTGCACGAGCCCGTGCTCGTGATGGCCATCCTCGCTGATCGCCAGACCGAGCAGTCCGTCGGTGCCCAGCAGCAGCGCATTGGGATGCGCGCCGGCAGCAAGCTGTGCGCAACTGCGGCAGCTACCGCAGGCGTAGCCGCTGCGCTGTTCGCACAGCAGAAATGCGACCAGGGCGCGGGCAAACCAGCGCTTGCCGACGCCGGCCGGGCCGCTCAGCAGCAGCGCGTGCGACAGACGCTGCTGCAACACCTGTGCGCTCAGCTCGATCCACAGCTCCTGCTGCCACGGCAGCGGCCGCCAGAACGCGGCGCTCACAGCCGCTGCTCCAGAACGGCGACGATGTGCGCAAACACCGTGTCGACATCGCCGCTTGCATCGATCACCACGCAGCGCTGCGGATCGCCCGCGGCGCGCGCCAGAAAACCGTCCCGCACGCGCTGCATGAACGGCAGCGCCTCGTCCTCGAAGCGGTTGTTCTGGCCGCGCAGCCGCGCCCGTGCCAGCCCCATTTCCGGAGCCAGATCGAGGATCAGTGTCAGATCCGGCTGCAGTGACGGCACCGCCAGCGCCTCGAGCGCGCGCAGGTGGTGCGCATCGACGCCCTTGCCACCGCCCTGATAGGCGTAGCTGGAATCCACGAAGCGGTCGCAGACCACGTCGTCGCCCGCGGCCAGGCGCGGCTCGATCAAACCGTGCACATGCGCCGCGCGCGCGGCAAACATCAGCAGCAGCTCGACCGCGGGGGTGACGCCTTCATCCCACTGCTGCAGCACCAGCGCGCGGACCGCCTCGGCCAGCGGTGTGCCACCGGGCTCACGCGTGAGCACGACGCTGCGGCCGCGTGTGCCGAGCCAGTCGCGGATGCGCGCCGCCTGCGTCGACTTGCCGCTGCCCTCACCGCCTTCAAGTGTGATGAATCGTCCGCGCATCGGTAGGAACTGGAATCGGGTGTGCAATTTAACCGCAAGCGATGCCGCGCGTGCCCTGCGCGGGCGCCGCTGACGCATGAACTGGCACGCATCGTCGGCGTTGCCGGCTGCGGTCGAGAACCGGCGTCACCGTCAGCGTTGGAGTTGGAAGCGGCGCACGGCCGCCTCGTGCTGCGCCAGGGTCTCGGAAAACTCGTGCGTGCCGTCGCCGCGTGCGACAAAGAACAGCGCGCGCCCGTCGTCCGGATGCAGGGCCGCATGAATCGCTGCCCGTCCCGGCAGGCAGATCGGCGTCGGCGGCAATCCGTGGCGGGTGTAGGTGTTGTACGCGCCATCGGCACGCAGGTCGCGCCGGCGCAAATTGCCGTCGAACGCCTCGCCCAGGCCATAGATCACGGTCGGATCGGTCTGCAGGCGCATGCCGAGCCGCAGGCGGCGCACGAAGACGCCGGCGATCTGCGCACGCTCCGCGGCTGCGCCGGTCTCCTTCTCGACGATCGACGCCATGACCAGGGCCTGCTCCGCATCGCGGTACGGCAGCGCATCGGCACGCGCGGCCCATTCCTCGGCCAGCACGCGATCCAGGGTGTCGGCCGCAAGCCGCAGGATGGCGATATCGGTGGTGCCGCGCGCAAAGCGGTAGGTGTCCGGGAAAAAGCGGCCCTCCGGGTGCAGCGACGGCCGCCCGATGGCGCGCATCAGGGCGTCGACCTCCGCGTCGGGCATCGTCTGCCGCAGCTGGGGATGCGCGCGCACCGCGGCCAGCGCCTGGCGAAAGGTCCAGCCTTCAAGCACGCGCAACTCGTGCAGCACGGTCTTTCCGGAGACGAACAGCTCGAGGGCCTGCAGCGGCGACATGCCGGGAACGAGGCGGTACTCGCCGACCTTGACCTGCGTCGCCCGTCCGGTCGCGCGGGCGTAGGCACGCAGATACAGCGTGCTGCGCGGTGTCGCCGCGAGCCAGCCGTTGGCGGCCATGCGCGATACCGTCGTCGCGAACGGCTGCCCGGGCTCGATCGACACGGTCACTTCAGCGACGAGCTGCAGCGGTCGATGCAGAACACGCACCGCATCGGCGATGGCGGCGGCGACAACGACGCTGGCCGCCAGCAGCAGGAAGGCGATGCGCATGGGCTGCCGTCAGTGACTGGCTGCATGCCGCGGATGCGGCAGCGACTGCATCAGCTGCCGCGTCAGCGGTCCCGGCGCGGGTCGCAGGCGCCCGGCGATGCTGCGGACCGGCCAGATGCCGATCAGCGCATTGCAGACCAGCAGCTCGTCGGCGGCGTCGAGATCCTGCACTTTCAGCTCCACTTCGCGCGCGCTCAGCCCGATGGCCACGCAATGCTCCAGAATTCGTCGGCGCATGATACCGGCGACACCGCAACGGTCCAGGCACGGTGTGGCGAGCGCGCCATCGATCACCGCCAACAGGTTGCTGCGCGTCCCGCAGATGACGCGATCCGCGGCATCGCACATCAGCAGCTCATCGATGCCCGCAGGCCAGTCCCGCGAGGCCAGCACCTGATCGAGCCGGTTCAGATGTTTGACGCCGGCGAGCAGCGGCTGCTGCGCAAGCCTGACCGGACTCAGGGCCACATCCACGCCGCGTTCGTACGCCTGCGGGCTTGGCGCCGGCGCCGGATAGGCCATCACCCAGCGCTCGCTCTGCGCCGTTGCGGGTCGGTAGCCGCGTCCGCTGCTGCGGCGCGCGACGATGATCTTGATCACCGCTTCGTGCGCGGTGCCGGCGACCTGGCGCACTTCGTCGGCCAGCATGTCGGGCGCGGGCATCTGCAGTGCGAGCGCCGCGCAGTCCTGCGCCAGTTTCTCGCAGTGCAGGGGCCAGTCCACGGCCTCACCCGCGAACCACAGCAGCGTCCGGAATACGCCGTCGCCGTAATGCAGCGCACGACTCGTTGCCGCAGCCTCGGCGCAGGGGCGCCCCTCATGCAGGAGGCGATCCGTCATGACGTGACGCCCAGCGCCAGCAGCAGGCCGCGCGCCTTGGCGCGCGTCTCCTCCAGCTCTGCCTGCGGCTGCGAATCGGCGACGATGCCGGCGCCGGCGCGCAGGCGCAACTGACCCGGGCGCCAGGCCAGGGAGCGGATCAGGATGTTGCTGTCGAGCCGCCCGTTGCGGGACAGATAGCCCATCGCACCGGTGTACGGGCCCCGCCCCTCGCCCTCGAGTTCGGCAATGATCTGCATCGCGCGCACCTTCGGGCAGCCGGTGATCGTGCCGCCGGGGAACACCGCCCGCAGGGCGGCGCCGGCGCCGATGCCCGGCTGCAGCCGCCCGCGCACGTTGGAGACGATGTGATGCACGTGCGCGTAGCTCTCGAGCGTCATCAGTTCGCTGACCGCGACGCTGCCCGGCAGGCAGACCCGCCCGAGATCGTTGCGTTCGAGATCAATCAGCATCACATGCTCGGCGCGCTCCTTGATGTTGGCGATCAGCATGTCGCGCAGCGCGCGATCCTCCTGCGCGCTGGTGCCGCGCCGCCGCGTGCCGGCGATCGGCCGGGTCTGCGCCCAGCCGCCGTCGATCTGCAACAGGCGTTCGGGCGAGGAGCTGATGACGGCGGCATCCTGCCAGCGCGCAATGCCGGCAAACGGCGCCGGATTGCTGGCGCGCAGGCGACGGTAGACGTCCGCCGGGGTGACCGAGGGCGGGATGCGGGCGTCCCAGGCGCGTGACAGGTTGACCTGAAAGGTATCGCCCGCACGCAGCCAGTCGAGGATCTGGCGCACCCCGTCGGTGAAGCGCTGCGCATCCTGCTCGGCGACGTCGGCGCGCCAGGCGGCCTCCGGTGCCGGCGCTGCGGCAGCGACCGCATCGAGGTCGGCGCGCAAGCGTTCGAGCGCGCGGTCGCCGTGCTCGGCGAGCAGGTGCAGCTCCCCGCGCTCGCGGTCGCGCAGCAGCGCGGCGGTGCAGCGCACCGCCAGCGCATCCGGCAGCGGGTGTGGCGAGGACGGCAGCCTGAGCTTGGGCTCGACCCAGCGTGCGGCTTCATAGCCCAGCAGCAGGAACCAGCCGCCGACAAATGGCAGGTCCGGCGCGCCACTGGCAAGCGGCGCCTCCGCGCCGGTCCAGCGATCCAGCGCCTCGAAAAAGTTGTCGTCGGCGCCGTGCGCACCGGGGCCGCTGACTCGGCCTTCGCGGCCGCTCAGAACCGCTTCCGGAGCGGCGAACAGGATGTCCCAGCGCCCGGATTGCGGATGTCCGGCGACGCTCTCCAGCAGGAACGGATAGTGCGCCGGGTCGCGTTCGTGCAGGAGCAGCAGATCGACGCTGGAGGGGACAACGGCGTGCCGCATCGCCTGATGATGTCGGGTGGTGGAGGTGCGCGATAGCAGCGGCGCGAGGCGCCGGAGCCGCCCGTGCGTTCAGGCGAGGCGCCGGAACGCCAGGGTGCCGTTGGTGCCGCCAAATCCAAACGAGTTGGACAGGGCGACGTCGAGCCGTGCCTCGCGCGCGACCTTGGGCACGTAGTCCAGATCGCAGCCGTCGTCCGGATGGTCAAGATTGATGGTCGGTGGCAGCACCTGATCGCGCAGCGCCAGCAGCGAGAAGATCGCCTCGATGCCGCCGGCAGCGCCCAGAAGATGCCCGGTCATCGACTTGGTCGAGCTGACCGCAACCTTGCGCGCATGGTCGCCCAGCGCGCCCTTGACCGCGAGCGTCTCGGCCACATCGCCGGCCTGCGTCGAGGTGCCGTGCGCGTTGATGTAGTCGACGTCGTCGGCGTTCAGGCCCGCATCGCGCATGGCATTGAGCATGCACAAGCGCGCGCCGCGTCCGTCCTCGGGCGGCAGCGTGATGTGGAAGGCATCGCTCGACATGCCAAAACCGATCAGCTCGCCGTAGATCCGCGCGCCGCGGCGCTTGGCAGCCTCCAGCTCCTCGAGCACCACCACGCCGGCACCGTCGCCGAGCACGAAACCGTCACGGTCGCGGTCCCAGGGTCGGCTCGCCCGCTCGGGGTCGTCGTTGCGCGTCGACAGCGCGCGTGCCTGGCAGAAGCCCGCCATGCCCGCCGGCGCCGACCCGGCCTCGCCGCCCCCGGCGATGTAGATATCAGCATCGCCGGACTGAATCAGTCGCGCGCCCAGGCCGATGCTGTGTGTGGCGGTGGTGCAGGCGGAAACCACCGCGAAGTTCGGTCCGGTGATGCCCAGATCGATCGTGATGTAGCCGGAGATCATGTTGATGATCGATGCCGGCACGAAAAATGGCGACACCTTGCGCGGGCCGCCCGCATGCAGCTTGCGGCACTCGTCCTCGATGTTGCCAATGCCCCCGATGCCCGAACCGACGCACACGCCGATGCGTTCGCGGTTGGCATCCGTGATTTCGAGTCCGGCATCCCGCACCGCCTGCTTGGCGGCGGCGACACCGTAATGGATGAACGGGTCGGTGCGCTTGACGTCCTTGACGCTCATCCACTCTTCGGGCCTGAAATCCCGCACCAGACCCGCGAAGCGCGTGGTGTAGGCCGACACGTCGAATCCCGTGATCGGCCCTATCCCCGACTTGCCGGCAAGAATGTTCTTCCATGCCGTCTCGACATCGTTGCCAACCGGCGACACGATGCCCAAACCGGTGACGACAACGCGTCTACGGCTCATCTGCAAGTCCTGATTCGGGGGAGTTGGCGCTACTGCGTCGGCGGCCGATCAGCTGGCCTGCGTGGTGTGTGCCTTGATGTAGGTGAGCACATCCTGGAAGGTGACGATCTTCTCGGCTTCCTCGTCGGGGATGTCGATCTCGAACTCTTCCTCGAGCGCCATCACCAGCTCAACGGTGTCCAACGAATCGGCGCCCAGATCTTCAACGAAGGAGGCCTCGGGCGTGATCTGATCTTCGCCGACCGAAAGCTGCTCGGCGATGATCTTTTTGACCTTCTCTTCAAGCGTACTCATGCGTCACTCCGCTAGTGTTTTATGGTGTGTGAAACCGGCGTATTGTAGAGGAAGCCGCCGGGTGAAACAGTGTAGGTGCTTTGTCCAATAAAACCAGCACCTTATGCCATGTAGAGCCCGCCGTTGACGTGCAGGGTTTCGCCGCTGACGTAGCCGGCTTCGGGGCTCGCCAGAAACGCCACTGCCGCGGCGATATCTTCGGGTCGGCCCAGGCGCTGCGCCGGCACCCGCGCCAGCAGCGCCTGGCGCACGTCGTCGCTGAGCGCGTGCGTCATGTCGGTTTCGATGAAGCCGGGCGCCACGACATTGACGGTGATGCCGCGCGAGCCGATCTCCTGGGCCAGCGCCTTGCTAAAGCCGACCAGGCCGGCCTTCGCGGCGCAGTAATTGGCCTGTCCTGGATTGCCCATCGCGCCGACCACCGAGCCGATGCTGACGATGCGCCCGTAGCGCGCCTTCATCATGCCGCGCAGCACGGCGCGCGAGAGGCGGAACACGGCGGTCAGGTCGGTTTCGATGACCTCGGCCCAGTCCTCATCTTTCATGCGCAGCAGCAGCGTGTCGCGGGTCACGCCGGCATTGTTGACCAGAATGCTGATCGGGCCGACCGCCGCGAGCAGGTCTTCGCAGGCGGCGGCATCGCGCACGTCGAGCACGCGTCCTTCGCCACCCTGCGCCGCCAGCGCCTCGCTGATTGCCTGTGCGCCGGTGCTGCCGGTGGCCGTGCCGATCACGCGCGCCCCGTCCCGCGCCAGGCGCTCGGCAATCGCGCGGCCGATACCGCGACTGGCACCCGTCACCAGCGCGACCTGGCCGGCGAGTCTTGGCTTGAGTTCGTCCATGCCCCCTCTACTTATGGTTATCTGGATTTCCGTCCGCGGAGGATAGCATCGAGCGCCGGCTCAAGCCGCGCTCAGCAGCGCGCGTGCCTTGTCGAAGCCGGCGGGGTCCTCCAGCGCCACCGCCTGTGCGTCCTTGACGATGCGTTTGTTCAGGCCGCACAGCACCTTGCCGGGGCCGCATTCGACGAAGGCGCCGATGCCGCTGCCGGCGAGCTGGTTGATCAGACGCGTCCACTGCACGGGCCGATACAGCTGGTCGCGCAGGGCCTCGCGGATCGCGGCGCCGG
>JBFHQK010000145.1:0-7194 GCA_041592255.1 Fontimonas sp. | reverse complement strand
GCTTGCGCTCCCCGGCCGGGCGCCCCGCCGCGCGCGCCCATGGGCTAGCGTCCGCGCGGCAGACGGTCGAGCACATCGCGCAGCTCATCGGGCAAGGGCGCGTTGAGCAGCAGCTTCGGAAACTCGCCCTGCGCCGGCAGCGCGAGAAAATGCGAATGCAGAAACATGCGCTTAAGCCCCAGATCGCGCAGCGGCCGGTTTTCATCCCGCTCGCCGTACTTATCGTCGCCGGCCACCGGATGGCCCAGCGCCGCCGCATGCACGCGGATCTGGTGCGTGCGCCCGGAAAAGATCTGCACCTCGCACAGCACCGCGTCACGGTATTTCGCCTTGGGCGAGAAGCGCGACTTCGACGGCTTGCCGTCCTCCTCGTCGATGCGCACGCGGCGCTCGCCGCTGGCGATCGTGTTGCGCACCAACGCAGCATCGACGTCGCGGTCCTCGCCGCGCCAGCGTCCGAGCAGCAGCGCGAAATAGCGCTTGTCGGCTTCGCCATACTTGAACGCGCGCTGCGCGCGCAGCAGTGCCGGGCGCGACTTGGCCAGCAGCAGCACGCCACTGGTGTCGCGGTCCAGACGATGGCACAGCTCGAGGAACTCGTGCCGGCCCCAGGCACGCGCCGACTCGATCACGCCGTAGGTCACGCCGGAGCCGGCATGCGCGGCCAGACCCGCCGGCTTGGAGATGGCGAGATAGTGCTCGTCCTCATGAATGATCGCCTCGCGCAGCCGGTTGAGCACGGCGTCCGGGGGGCGCACGGCCTCGCCCTTTTCCGCCGCGCGCACCGGCGGGATCCGCACCTCGTCGCCGCTGGCAAGCTTGCGCTCGGCCTTGACGCGCCCGCCGTTGACCCGCACCTGGCCCGAGCGCAGCAGGCGGTAGACATGCGACTTGGGCACGCCAGGCAGCTGTTTGAGCAGGAAATTATCGATGCGCTGTCCGTCTTCGCGGGCGCCGATGGCCAGCTTGCGGACTTGGGGACGATTCTGTGTCAAACTATGACACTCCGTGGGTTCAGGTTCGAAATCTGAATTGAAATCAGGCCGTTCCCGAATCTACGGTTACGGAAGAGAAATGCGGCGCGGCGCCGTTGCTAGTTTAACAGCACGCCCCGCCGCCGATGAGTTCAGGCTGCAGGCGCGACGCGCCTGCAGCCACAAAAACCGCACTACAACCCGCGCCTGCGCGCCTCCCGGGCCTACCACACGACTCGCACCATGGCTGCCGTCCTGCTGACCCGACCCGCCGCGCGCCGCAGCGCCGACCAGGAAACTATTGATGAAACGCATCTTGATCAACGCCACGCAGCGCGAGGAGCTGCGCGTGGCCATCGTCGACGGGCAGAAGCTCAACGACCTTGATATCGAAACCGCCGCCCGCGAACAGCGGAAAGGCAACGTCTATAAAGGCCGCATCACACGGGTCGAGCCTTCGCTCGAGGCCTGCTTCATCGAGTACGGCGCCGACCGGCACGGCTTTCTCCCGGTCAAGGAAATCGCCCGTTCCTACCTCAAGGCCGGCGGCAGCAACCTGCGCGAGCAGCTGCACGAAGGCCAGGAAGTCATCGTTCAGGTCGAGAAGGAGGAGCGCGGCAACAAAGGCGCGGCGCTGACGACCTTCGTGTCCCTGGCCGGGCGTTACCTGGTCCTGATGCCGAACAATCCCCGCGCCGGCGGCGTGTCGCGCCGCGCCGAAGGCGACGAGCGCGAGGAAGCCAAGGAAGCGCTCGACAAGTTGCAGATTCCCGACGGCATGGGCGTGATCATCCGCTCCAACGGCGTCGGTCGCACCGTCGACGAGCTGCAGTGGGACGCCGATTACCTCAAGGACATCTGGAGCGCGATCGAGAAGGCCGCGGCTGACCGCAAGGCGCCGTTCCTGATCTACCAGGAAAACAACATCATCCTGCGCGCACTGCGTGACTACCTGCGCCCGGACATCGGCGAGGTGATGATCGACAACGAGGAGATCTACGAGCAGGCGCGCCTGCACCTCGAACATGTCATGCCGCAGCAGCTGCCGCGGCTCAAGCTGTACAAGGATGAAATCCCGCTGTTCTCGCGCTTCCAGATCGAGTCACAGATCGAACTGGCACACGAGCGCACCATCCGGCTGCCCTCCGGCGGCTCGATTGTCATCGATCACACCGAAGCGCTGACCTCGGTCGACATCAACTCGGCCAAGGCCACCGGCGGTGGCAGCATTGAGGACACTGCGCTCAACACCAACCTGGAAGCGGCCGACGAAGTCGCGCGCCAGCTGCGCCTGCGCGATCTCGGCGGCCTGATCGTGATCGATTTCATCGACATGAATTCGAGCAAGAACCAGCGCGAGGTCGAGAAGCGGCTTGAGCAGGCGGTGGAGATCGACCGCGCCCGCATCCAGCTCGGCCGCATCTCTCGCTTCGGCCTGCTCGAACTGTCGCGCCAGCGCCTGCGGCCGACGCTGGCGGAACACACCCAGGTGTCCTGCCCGCGCTGCTCGGGCCGCGGCCAGATCCGCTCGGTCGAGAGCCTGTCGCTGTCGATCCTGCGCCTGATCGAAGAGGAGGCGATGAAGGAGCGCACCGGGCGCATCATCGCGCAGGTGCCCGTCGATGTCGGCACCTTCCTCCTCAACGAGAAGCGGCTGGCGGTGCGCGAGATCGAGGCCCGCTGCCGCGTGCACGTGGCCGTGGTGCCCAACCCGACGATGCACACGCCGAACTACGAAATCCGCCGCGTGCGCGCCGACCACCTGCTGCAGGACAACAACAGCGCCATCAGCTACACCCTGGCGCAGAACTTCGACGCCGCCGCGCACGAGGAACTGGCCAAGGCGCCGGCACCGGCGCGCACCCCCGCCGAAGCGGCGGTCAAGCAGATCCTGCCGACGACCCCGGCCCCCATCGTCATCCGCGAGCCCGCGCCCGCGCCCACGCTGGTCGCGGTGGCCAGTGGCGAAAGCATCTGGAAGAAGCTGCTGCGCTGGCTCGGCGTCGGCAGCGCACCGACGGCCGCGCCGCAGGCCAAGCCGGCGCTGCCCGCCGCGCGCTCGGAACGCCGCGAACCGCGCCGCGACCGCGATCAGCACCGTCGTGGCGGCGACAAGCGCCGTGACGAACGCCGGGGCGAGCGTGGCGGCGAACGCCGCGATGCCCAGCCGCCGCAGCGTGCGCCGCAGAACGCGCCCAAGCGTGAGGATCGCGCCCCGCAGCAGGCCCAGCGCCCGCAGCAGGCGCCGGCCAAGCGCGACGAGCGTGCACCGCAGGCGCGCCCGCAACAGCAGCCCAAACCCCCGCGCGAGGAACGTCCGCCGCAGGCCCTGACGCCGGCAACAACCGACGCCCAGCCGGCCGCCGAGTCGGCGCTGACCGCGCCCGGCGGCGGCATGCCGGACGCCGGCGCTGGCGAGCGTGTTGAGGGACGCGAGGGACGCAGCCGTCGCCGCCGTGGCGGCCGCGGCCGCGGCCGCCGTGATCGCGAAGGCGCCGTGGCCGGTGCCCTTGCCGCCGTGCCCGGCGACATGGCCAGCGAACCCAGCACCGCACAAGACGCCGATGCCGGCACCGCGCAGGCGCCCGCCGCGCCGACGGCGGCCGTCGAGCCGACATCCCCGCCGCAGCTGCCGCTGCTCGCCGCCGAAGCCCTGCCCGCCGGCGCCGCGCTAGCCGACACCGGCGAAACGCTGTCGCCCGCCGCAGACACCCCGAGCCCCGTCTCCGCACCGGCACCCGAAGCCGCGTCCGAGGCCGCGCTGGCGGACACCGCCGCGTCAGAGGAGGCACCGGTTGAGCCGGCCGCGCCGGATGTGACACCGCACGAAGCGCCGCGCATTGAAGCGCCCGCCGCCGAGCTGTCGCCCGCACCCGCCGCGGACGCAGCTGAACCGACCCCGACCACCGCCGCCGAGACGCCCGAAGCGCTGCCGGCCGACGCGGCGCGGCCGCAGTTCCGCGCCACGGCGCCGGCGTCGGATTACCTGAAGCTGTTCGAGCAGGTCACCCAGCAGCCGGCGGTGCCGGCCGAAGGCGAGAAAGGCAAGGACGCCTGAGCCCCAGCGCTTGCGCGCGGCAGACACGGCGCTTCACGGCGCCGTGGCCTGCCGCGACGCAGCGCCACTGCCGCGTCAGCGGGCCAGCAGCGCCGCGACCGCGCGCAGATCGTCTTCGGTGTCGATGCCGCGCGGCGGGGGATTGGCGACGACCCCCATGCGGATGCGGAAGCCGTGCGTCAGCGCACGCAGCTGCTCCAGCGCTTCGCACTCCTCCAGCGGCGCCGGCGGCAAGCTGCTGAATTCCCCCAGCGCCGCCACGCGATAGGCATACAGGCCGATGTGCCGGTAGGCCAGCCCGGCGGGCATCAAGGGCGCCTCGCGCGTGGCGCCGTCACGCTTCCACGGAATCGGCGCACGGGAAAAATAGAGCGCGTAACCGCGACGATCGATCACCGCCTTGACGACATTGGGATTGAGCCACTCGTCGAGGGCGTGGATCGGATGGCACAGACTGGCGATATGCGCTTCCGCATCGTCGGCCAGCAGGCCGGCCGCCTGCCGCACCAGCGCCGGCGGCATCAGCGGCTCGTCGCCCTGCAGGTTGACCACAATCGACTGCGCCGACCAGCCACAGGCACGGGCGATTTCATTGACGCGATCGGTGCCGGACTGATGCTGCGGCGACGTCAGCCGCGCATCGGCGCCAAAACCACGGCAGACGTCGAGCACCTCGTCGCTGTCGGTGGCGATGACGACCTCCTCGGCGCCCGAGCGGCGCGCGGCCTCCCAGACGTGACGCACCACCGCCTTGCCGGCCACTTCGCGCAGCACCTTGCGCGGCAGTCGCGTCGATCCCAGCCGCGCCGGGATCACGACCTTGAACGGCGCCGTCGCAGCCGCACTCACTGACCCAGCTCCTCGTCACCCAGCGCCCGCGCTTCCTCCTCCAGCATCACCGGAATGCCGTCGCGCACCGGATACGCCAGACGCGAGGCGCGGCACCAGAGTTCGTTGCGCTCGGCATGCCATTCGAGCGGTGCCTTGGTCACCGGGCACACCAGGATATCGAGCAAACGCTTGTCCATCTTCACAGGGTCCTCAATCGGGCCGTCGATTCTTGCACACGCGCCGCGTCGACCGGATCCAGCTGCGCGCAGACCGGCACGGCCCACCACGCCGGGGCCGCGAACGCGCCGCACTTGACCGCGTCCTTTTCGGTCATCAGGACCGGCAGCGCATCGCCGAAGGCGAGCTCAGCCGGAACATAGGCATGGTGATCGGCGAACGGGTGTTCAATCGCGTCAATGCCGGCGGCGCGCAGCATCTCGAAAAAGCGCGCCGGCCGACCGATGCCGGCCACGGCATGCACGCGGCGGCCGCGAAACGCCGCCAGCGGCTGCGCGGCGCCGCTCAGCAGGTTGTGCGCCTGCTCGGAGTGCAGCTGCATGCGCAGCGGCCGAAGCGCGGCATCATCCCAGCCAGGGCCATTGGCAACCACCAGATCGACTTCGCGCAGGCGCTGCGGCGGCTCCCGCAGCGGCCCTGCCGGCAGCAGCGCTGCGTTGCCCAGGCCGCGCGCCCCATCGACGAGGCAGATCTCCAGATCACGCCCGAGCCGGTAGTGCTGCAGGCCGTCGTCGGCGACGATGACGTCCACTGCGGACTGCGCGAGCAAGGCGCGCGCCGCGGCCACGCGGTCCGGCGCCACCACGACCGGGCATTCGCAGCGGCGCGCGATCAGCAGCGGCTCGTCGCCGCAATGCGACGGATCGCTGTCCGCGCACACGGCGAACGGGTACTGCGGCGCGCTGCCACCGTAGCCACGGCTGATCACGCCCGGACGCCAGCCCCACTCGCGCAGGCGCTCCACCAGCCAGATCACGAACGGGGTCTTGCCGGTACCGCCCACGGCGATGTTGCCCACCACGATCACCGGCACCGGCAGCGCCTCGGCCGTGTGCCGCAGGCGCTGCCGCCGCCGCATCGCAATGAGGCCGTAGAGTGCGGCCAGCGGACGCAGCGCCCAGGGCGCCGGCGCGGCCGCGTACCAGCGCCGCTGCAGCCAGGATTTCAGTCGGCCTCGGCGGGCTGCTCGAACTGCATCCGGTGCAGCGCTGCGTACAGCCCGTTGCGCGCCAGCAACTCGTCGTGCGAGCCGGTTTCGACGATCCGCCCATCCTGCATCGCGACGATCAGGTCTGCATGCTGGATGGTCGACAGGCGGTGCGCGATCACCAGCGTCGTGCGGCCCTCGACCAGCGTTTCGAGCGCCGACTGGATCAGCCGTTCGGACTCGGTGTCGAGCGCGGAGGTGGCCTCGTCGAGAATCAGGATCGGCGCGTTCTTGAGCAGCGCGCGGGCGATGGCGATGCGTTGACGCTGGCCGCCGGACAGCGTTGCGCCGTTCTGGCCCACCTGCGTATACAAGCCCTGCGGCAGCTTCTCGATGAATTCCCAGGCGTGCGCGCGCTTGGCCGCGTCGACGATCTGCGCCTCGTCCGGCAGCGGATCCAGCCCGTAGGCGATGTTTTCCGCCACCGTGGTGCTGAACAGCCGCACCTGCTGGTCGACCAGCGCGATCTGGCGGCGCAGGTCACGCAAGCGGTATTCGCGCAGGTCGTGGCCATCGAGGCGGATGCAGCCCTGCTCGACATCGTAGAAGCGCGGCAGCAGCGACAGCAGCGTGCTCTTGCCGCTGCCGGAGCGACCGACGAACGCCACCGTCTGACCGGGCTCGATGCGCAGGCTCACGTCGCGCAGCGCGTCGCCGAGCTCCGCGCGATAGCGGAAGCTGACCGCGTCGATCTCGATGCGGCCCCGGGCACGCTCCAGCGCGCGCGGGCCATCGACGGGCTCGATCTCCTCGTCCAGCATCTCGAAGATCTCGGCGGCGGCCGCCACGCCGCGCTGCAGGCGCTCGTTGACCGAGCCCATGTTCTTCATCGGCTGCATCAGCGACAGCATCGCCAGCATGAAGGCGGCGAACGTGCCTGCCGTCATGCTCTCGATCATGCCGGGCTGGGTGGCGAAGAAGACGATGGCCGCGACGGCCCACGCGGCGATGAACTGGATCAGCGCCGCGCTGCCGGCGCGTGTGGCGACGATTTTCATCGACAACCAGCGGTTGTTTTCGTTGACGCGGTTGAAATGGCGGGCCTCGGCGTCCTGACCGTTGCAGACCTTGACCACGCGCTGCCCGGTCACGGCCTCGTCGACCGC
>JBFHQK010000144.1:0-7196 GCA_041592255.1 Fontimonas sp. | reverse complement strand
CTTCGCGCATTACCGCATGCGCCGCGCCGGCGGTGCCGAACAGCGCAGCGCCGGTGAGCCGGATGGTGCCGTAGACGCCATCGGTGATGCCGTCGTGCAGCACGCGCACCGGCAGCGCGCCGCGGCCCAGCGCCGGCAGCGTATCCAGCGTGCGGAACGGCTGATCCGAGATCGCGCGGTGGAACTCGTGGATCCGCGCGGTGATCTGGTCGAAGCCCTCGCCGGCCAGCTGCAACGCGCCGCGCCATACGGCGACTTCGCTGGGGGCGGCGGAGGGTCTCATGGCGGGGTTCCGGAAAGGGGGCTCAGGTTGTGGCGGGGGCGCGCTGCCAGCGGTTGGCGCGGCGGAAGGTGCCGACATCGTTGAAGCGTACGCCGACTTCGCGCATTACCGCATGCGCCGCGCCGGCGGTCCACTGGCGGATGTAGAACGGCTCCTTGACGACGAAGTGATGGATCGCGTGGGTCGAGCCGAAGTTGAAGCAGAACAGCTGGAACGGCAGCGTCCACCAGGCGTTGAGCACCTGGGCCTGCTGCACGACGTTGCCGTCCTCGATGTCGCCGAAATAATGCATGTTCGAGCTGACGAAGTGCAGGCAGAAGCTGCGCAGCAGGTTCGGCCCGATCCACACCACCATCAGCGTGGTGATCCAGGGCTGGGCGGCAAGCGTGCTCGCCGACCAGGCGATCTCGCTGCCCGTGAGTGCGGCGGCGCCGTTGGCGGCGTGGAAGCCGAGAAAGGCATACCACAGGCCCCAGTTCAGCCAGCCGAGCGGGAAATAGGCGACCAGGCCGCCAATCAGCAGGAACGCGCGCTTGCGGTTGCTGCGCGCCTGCGGCAGCCGCAGCAGGATGGCCAGCGTCGCATCGGCGGTCATCAGCAGCCGGGCCAGGCCCCAGCGCTGGCCGTTGGTGATGCCCAGTTCCTCGGTGTCCTTGTGGGTGCCGGAGTACTTGTGGTGATCGAAGTGCAGCTTGCGCCGGATCCAGGGGTTGATCGTGCTCGGCCGCGCCAGCCACACCAGCGCCATCATCAGGTGATGCAGCACCGGCCGTTTGCGGAAGTACATCCAGTGGATCAGGTCGTGCTCGAGCTCATGCGTGATGGACGCCAACAGCGCCACCGTGGGCAGGCAGAGCCAGGCCGGGATCAGGCCGGCGACATACGCCCAGGCGGTGGCCGCCATGCCCGCCAGCGCCGTCAGCAGCAGCGCCAGGCCGATCGCATCCTGGTGCCGCAGCCACGGATGGCGGCGGCGCAGCGCCTCGCCCGCCTGCATCACCACCGCCTTGACGCGGGCGCTGCGCTGCTCGGCATCGCGCGCCGGCGCGGTCTGGCTTGTCAGGGCGACATCGAACACAGCATTCTCCCACCGTAAGACGTGACGCCTGCACTGTAGGCAGGCTGTCGGGCGCCACGCCCGGCCGAGGACGCCAATGGTTTGATTCTGGATGCCACCGACCGCCACCGCGCTGACCAGCTGGGCCAAGGCCGTGCGCAAGGCGCTCGAAGCGGGCGGTATTGACAGCGCGCGTCTGTTCGCCGAAGCGGGGCTCGATCCGGCCGCGCTCGATGATCCCAATGCGCGTTACCCGGTCGCGCGGACCACCCGCCTGTGGCAACTCGCGGTCGCCGCCAGCAACGACGACGCCTTTGGTCTGACGGTTGCCCGCCATGTCGGGCCCACCACCTTCCATGCGCTGGGCTATGCGCTCAATGCCAGCGCGACGCTGCATGAAGTGTTCGACCGCATCCTGCGCTACTTCACCGTGATCTCCGATGCGGCCGGGCTGGAATTCAGCGAAAGCGCGGAAGGCTACCGCTTCGCCATCCGCGTCGATGCCGATGAGCCTCCTGCGCCGCAGGCGATCGATGCGTTCGCCGCCCTGATCGTGCGCCTGTGCCGCGGGCTGCTGGGCCGCCGCGACTTCGCGCCGCGGCGGGTGCGCCTGCAGCGCGCCGAGCCGCACAACCGCGCCGGCTTCGAGAAGCTGTTCCGCGCACCGCTGCAGTTCGGTGCCGACGAAAACGCCCTGTACTTCGAGCGCGCCGCGGTTGACGCTCCGCTGGAAGGTGCCAACCCGGAGCTGGCGCGGCACAACGACGAAATCGTCCAGCGCTATCTGGCGCGCCTGCACCATCACGACATCGTCACGCGGGTGCGCACCGCGCTCACCGAGTTGCTGGCGGAGGGCGAGCCGGCGGCGGCAGCGGTGGCCGCGCGGCTGCACCTGTCCGAGCGCAGTCTGCAGCGGCGGCTGGCCGAGTCCCAGACCAGCTTCAGCGCGGTGCTGCGCGACACGCGACACGATCTGGCGCGCGCCTATCTGCGTGACCCGCAGGTCAGCGTCGGCGAAATCGCGTTTCTGCTCGGCTTCGGCGACATGAGCAGCTTCACCCGCGCCTTCCGGCGCTGGGAAGGCATCGCGCCGAGCGCGTTCCGGGCGCAGGCCTAGGCCTGCGGGGGGGGGCGAACCCGCGCCGCGCACCGGTGGTCCATGTCTTGCATGAGTGTCGTCGACGGCATGCGGATGCAGGAGGTGTGGCGATGCAGGCACCGGACTTTGCCCAGCTCGGGCCGCCGCCTTTTGCGGCCCAGGACCTGAAGTTCCTGTTCGAGCACTTTCCCGTCGCCGGGATTGATTCCGAGCGGGCGGTGCAGCTCGTGCACGAACGGCCGACGACCCTCGAATCCCTGCTCGAAAGCCAGTACGTGTTCGACGCGCTGCGCGACCAGTCGACGCTGTGGCTCGAAGTCTCGCCGCGCCTGTTCTTCGACGTGCTGCTGCGTCGCGCGCTGCGCGGCCGGCGTTGCGCGCTGGAGCGGCACACGATTCACTATCTGGCCAACCTGCTCGGCCTGTTCGCGCGCACCGAGCGCCTGTATCGGGTGCAGCCCGAGGAGGCGCAACGGTTCGAGTATCTGGTCGATCTGGTGCGAGAGGCCGCGCAGTCGGATGCCGAGCGCGGCTTTGTGGTGCACTCGCACATCGGCAACTACGCCCTGTTCCTGGCCGGCCTGTGCCGGGACTGGATCGATGCGCGCCACCGCTACAAGCGGCGACCGGTGAATCTTGAGTATTACTGCCGGCTCGGGCAGTCCTACTACTTCACCGCATCACGCCACCGCATGGCGCAACGCTTCGGGCTGAACGAGGTGTTCGCCGAGCTGGCGGCGCGCTTCCACTACTATCGGGACGGACTCGAGCGGATGAACGCCGAGCTGCTGCCGCATTGATGCCATGACGCGGGCGGTGCGGGCTCTGCGTCACAGGCTGCGGCGGAAGGCGAGGTAATCCTGCGCCGCGCGCCGGGGCGCCTCGAGCATGGGCAGGTGGCCGATGTCGGCCATGATGATCAGCTGCGAGTCCGGCAGTGCCGCATCGAGGATGGCGGCGCCGCTGACGTCGAGCACCTGATCCTGTGCGCCCCAGACAATCAGGCTCGGCGCGCTGACCAGCAGCGCGATGTCCTGCAGCGGCTGCGACTCATCGTGCAGCTGGCGGAAAATCGCCGAATGCAGCGCATGGTCACGCGCCGCGCGTTCGCCGAGCACTTTTTTCATGCTGTAGGGCAGAAACGGCGGGTCGGCCATCGCCAGCTCGAGCACGCGCGGGAAGTCCTCGGCGCGCTCGACCACCAGCGGCGATGCGCCGGTGGCGGCATACGCCTGCAGCATCGGGCTGGGTTGCGCGGTGCTGACGCCGCCGGGGGCGAGCAGCCACAGGCTTTGCGCCTTGTCCGGAAACTGTGCGGCGTAGGCCGCGATGATCCAGCCACCCATCGAGCTGCCGCCGAAATGGGCGCGCGCGATGCCCAGCGCCGCGAGCATCTGGTCCAGGCGCTGCGCCTGTTCGGCGATGCGATAGCCGGCGTCGGCGGACCGGCCGCTCTCGCCGAAGCCGGGCAGGTCGGGAATGATCACGCGGTACTGCGCGGTGAGATGGCCGGCGACACGCGTGAAGTTGTCCTTGTCGGCGCCAAAGCCGTGCACCAGCACCAGCGGCTCGCCGCTGCCGCCTTCGAGATAGGCGATGTCGAAACCCGGGATTGCGAGGGTCTTGCGCTCGAGGTGGGCGCGCTGACGTTCCAGCTGCGCCGCGTACGCCGCGCTGCGCTCGGGCTCGAGATGGTCGAACACGGCCAGGCCGCCGACGGCGAGCAGCAGCAATGCACTCAGTCCCAGCAGAATTCGGCGCACGTTTCGTCCCCTTCTAGTGTTGTTCGGCATCCGCGTCATCGACCTCGCGCATCAGGCTCTCCTGCACCACGCTGGCGACCAGGCGGCCGGCGCGGTCGAAGATCAGGCCGCGCGATGTGCCGCGGGCCCCCTGCGAGGTGGGCGAGTCCATGCTGTACAGCAGCCAGTCGTCGACGCGCACATCGCGGTGGAACCACAGCGCGTGGTCGATGCTGGCGACGACCATGTCGTCGGCGAACCACGAGCGGCCATGCGGCCGCAGCGCGGTCGACAGCAGGTTGAAGTCCGAGGCGTAGGCGAGCACGCAGCGGTGCAGCATCGGGTTGTCCGGCAGCTTGGCGCCGGCGCGGAACCAGATGTGCTGCTGCGGCGGACGCACGTCCGGCGCCAGCGGGTTCCACGGGTCGACGGGCTTGAACTCGATGGCCAGCTCGCGCGTCAGCGCATGAAAGATGCGGTCGGGCGCGTCGGGCGCGGCCTGCAGCCAGGCGTCGTTGAGGTCGCGCGAGCTGGCGAGCTTTTCCGGCGGCGCGACGTCGGGCATCTGCGCCTGGTGCTCCAGCCCGCTTTCGGCGCGCTGGAACGACACCATCATCGTCAGGATCGGCTGGCCGTTCTGGATCGCCTGGATGCGCCGGGTGGTGAACGAGCGGCCGTCGCGCACGCGGTCGACCTCGTAGACGATCGGCAGGGCCATGTCGCCGGGGCGCAGGAAATACGCGTGCAGCGAGTGCGGCACGGCCTCGGCGACCGTGCGTCCGGCCGCGACCAGCGCCTGGCCGATGACCTGCCCGCCGAACACGCTCTTGCCGCCCAGATCGCGTGACTGGCCGCGGAACAGATTGACTTCGAGCGACTCGAGGTCGAGCAAGTTGACCAGATCCTGCAAAATGCGATTCATGACGACGCCGTACCCGGGAAACCGTGCAAGATTAAAGGATCGCCCACGGGCGCGGCTTGGCCGTGGCGACAGCTGGGCGGACCGGCGCCCCCGGGTGGCCGGGCGATGATCTGCCGCAGCGGCTGCGGGGCCTGCTGTATCGCGCCGTCGATCTCCTCGCCGATCCCCGGCATGCCCGACGGCAAGCCCGCCGGCGAGCGCTGCATCCAGCTCGACGCCGACTTGCGCTGCCGGCTGTTCGGCGATCCCCGGCGGCCGGCGGTGTGTTCCGGGCTGCGGCCGGAGCGCGAGAGGTGCGGCGAGACGCGCGAATATGCGCTGCGGTTTCTCGCCCGGCTCGACCAGGTGACGCGCCCGGCGTAGCGCCCATGCGCGCGGCCGGCGCTACAGCCGCCCGCGCAGGCTGTCCTGCGCCTGCTCCGCCACCGCAGCGCCGCCACGCAGCTGACGGGTCTTCCAGGTCAGGCGGACGCCGACCTCGGGGCGCGTATCGCAGCCCAGCGTCAGTTCCAGCGTGTCGTCGGGCGCCAGCGTCAGCGTCTGCAGCAGGGGCAGATAGATCTGCGCCCAATGCGTCGGCGCCTCGAACGGCGAGGTCGACAGCGTGATGCCTGGCATCAGCTCGGCCTCCCACCACAGCGCAAAGCCGTGGACCGCGCGCGCCTTGAGCGATGCGGCGCGCCAGCTGAGGCTGCGCTGCCGCCGACTCGACGGCGCGGGTCGCTCCGGGCGCAGGTCCAGTTCGTCCCAGCATTGGGCGGTGCGGTCATCGCCGCCGAGATCGTCGGCCCGCACGCTCTGCACATACATGTTGCTGAGGCTGATGGTGCGCGCGGCGCCGAGGTCGAGGTCATAGCCCACCTGCGGCCAGATATCGATCTCCTGCTGCAGCCGGTCCGTGGCCACCGGCGCCACGAACTGACGCAGGCCGGTTGGCAGGATCCGGCCGCCGGGCTTGAGAAAGCGGCGTGCGTCGATCGCCGTCTCCAGGAATCCTTCTTCCAACGCAAAGTTGCCCAGGGTTTCGGTGACGACCAGATCGACGGCGAGCTTGCGCCGCAGCTCGGCCGAATGGCCTTTGATGAAGGTCAATCCGTCGATGCGGTTGCGCCGCGCCAGTTCTTCGGCGAGATCCAGCGTGTCGGCGTATTCGACCAGGGTGCAGTGCTTGGCGCCCAGCCGGCGGGCGATGAAGCTCAGAAAGCCGGTGCCGGCACCGATATCGAGCACAGTGGTCTGGCCGGCCCGGATCGACGCCTTGAGCGCAGCGTGAAACGCCGCATTGCGTCGGTGGTCGCCCAGCAGCTTGCGATGCAGTTCGATTTCGCTCATGAGGTTCTTGGCGTGCCTCCGCTCCCGGTGCGGGTGCGAGGGTGGGTCGGGGGTGGTGCAAGAGACGGCATTGTCCACGGTTCGCCCGCGGCCGGCGACCGGCGCGCGGCGCGCTGGGCTAGAATCACCGCCGCGCCGACATAGCTCAGTTGGTAGAGCTACTGATTTGTAATCAGTGGGTCGGGGGTTCGAGTCCCTCTGTCGGCACCAGCAAAATCAGATTGTTACGCGCAATTCAGGCCGCTGCTGGCGTGGCTGCCTAGAACGGCTCTCTGAACCGCAGCCAAGCGTGAGCAGGAAAGGCGGCGCCATTGCGTCACGCCGAGGCCAAACGAGAAAGCGCTGGGCCTGTGGGCCGCAGGCCTTCGATAAGGCCGAATGTACGGCTGCAGCCACCTCCACGCGCCACGATCCGCGTTTCACTTCGCCTGCGGGCTGGCGGGAGGCATCCATGTCCGCTTGTTGGCTCGTAAGGATCAGGCGTGAACGGTCTCGCCCGTCCACGGCTTGATCTTCGCCAGGGTCGCGGCGATGGCGTCCTTGGTCATCTCGCGGTCGTAGTCAGACTGCAAGCCGATCCAGAAGCCTTCAGACACGCCGAAGAACCGCGCCAGGCGCAACCCGGTATCGGCGGTCACGCCACGTGCTCCCGCCACGATCTCGCCGATACGGCGCTGCGGGACGCCGATTTCCTTTGCCAGCCGGTACTGGGTGATGCCCATCGGCTTGAGGAACTCTTCCAGCAGGATTTCGCCGGGATG
>JBFHQK010000143.1:0-7232 GCA_041592255.1 Fontimonas sp. | reverse complement strand
CGGCGTCGAGCGCGGCGACGCGGTCGGCGATCTGGTCGCGTGCCGACAGCACCAGCACGCGCGCGGCATCGCTGCGCCGGCGCAGCTCGCGCAGCACGCCGAGCCCGTCGATGTCGGGCAGCATCAGGTCGAGCACGACGATGTCGTAGCGGTATGTATGCAGATGCGCCAGGGCGTCCTCGCCGCTGGGCACGTGGTCGCAGGCGTAGCCCTCCACGGTCAGTCCGCGCGTCAGCGCCTGCGCGATCGGCAGTGAATCCTCGACGATCAGGACGCGCATCGGCACCTGCACGACAGGCGTGGATCCCCGGACCCCCCGGCGGGGATGCGGTGTTGGGCGACTCGCAAGACCGGCTCCGGTGCGCGGCAGTGGCGCGGATGGTACCCCGCCGGCGCGCGGCTGCGGCGGCAGGCCGGGCACTGCAAACCGCGATAATGCGCTGAAACCCGCGCTCGCGTACAATCGCGCGCTTTTTTGCACATCCTGTGCAAGCCGTTGCCGTCCAAGGCAACGCTTTTCGAAGCGGGCGCCGGCCAGCGGCCCCGCACTGCGGCGGTATCCCTTATGAGCATCCAGAATCTTCGCAACATCGCCATTATCGCCCACGTCGACCACGGCAAGACCACGCTGGTCGACAAGCTGCTGCGGCAGTCGCAGACGCTCGATGCGCGCGAGCAGCTCGGCGAGCGCATCATGGATTCGAACGATCTGGAGCGCGAGCGCGGCATCACGATCCTGGCCAAGAACACCGCGATCCGCTGGACCGACAAGCGCACGGGCACCGAGTACCGCATCAACATCGTCGACACGCCCGGACACGCCGACTTCGGCGGCGAGGTCGAGCGCGTGCTGTCGATGGTCGACTCGGTGCTGCTGCTGGTCGATTCCGTCGACGGGCCGATGCCGCAGACGCGCTTCGTCACGCAGAAGGCGTTCAACATGGGCCTCAAGCCCATCGTCGTGCTCAACAAGATCGACCGTCCGGGCGCGCGCCCGGACTGGGTCGTCGACCAGGTGTTCGAGCTGTTCGATCGCCTCGGCGCCACCGACGAGCAGCTCGACTTCCCGTTCATCTACGCCTCCGGCCTCAATGGCTATGCCGGCAACTCGCCGGACATCCGCGAAGGCGACATGACGCCGCTGTTCGAGACCATCGTCGACAAGGTGCCGGTGCCCGACGTTGATCCCAACGGCCCGTTCCAGATGCAGGTGACCTCGCTGGCGTATTCGAGCTACGTCGGCGTTATCGGCACCGGCCGCATCAAGCGCGGCCGCGTCAAGACCAACACGCCGGTGTCCGTGGTCGGCCGCGATGGCGCGGTGCGCCAGGGCCGCGTGCTGCAGGTGCTGGGGTTCATGGGCCTGGACAAGGTCGAGGTGCCCGAGGCCCAGGCCGGCGACATCATCGCCGTGACCGGCATCGAGGAGCTGGGCATTTCCGAGACCGTCTGCGACGCCAAGGTGCCGGAAGGCCTGCCGACGCTGCAGGTCGACGAGCCGACGATGAGCATGATCTTCGAGGTCAACAAGTCGCCGTTCGCCGGCAAGGAAGGCAAGTTCGTCACCTCGCGCCAGATCGGCGACCGCCTGCAGCGCGAGCTCAAGACCAACGTCGCGCTGCGCGTCGAGCCGATGACCAGCGGCGACCAGTTCCGCGTCTCCGGACGCGGCCTGCTGCATCTGGGCATCCTGCTCGAGAACATGCGCCGTGAAGGCTACGAGGTTGCGGTGGCGCGCCCGCAGGTGATCCTCAAGGAGATCAACGGCGAGATGTGCGAGCCGTACGAAACCCTGGTCGCCGACGTCGAGGAGGCCAACCAGGGCGGCGTGATCCAGGGGCTGGCCGAGCGCGGCGGCAAGATGCAGAACATGGTGCCGGACGGCCGCGGCCGCGTGCGCCTCGAGTACATCATCCCGTCGCGCGGCCTGATCGGCTTCCAGACCCAGTTCATGACGATGACCTCGGGCACCGGTCTGCTGTTCCACAACTTCGACCATTTCGGTCCCCGGACCGAGGCCAGCGACATCGGTCAGCGCCACAACGGCGTGATGATTTCCAATGAGCAGGGCAAGGTGCTGGCGTACGCGCTGTTCAATCTGCAGGAGCGCGGCCGCATGATGGCCGAGCCCGGCGACGAGGTGTACGAAGGTCAGATCGTCGGCATCCATGCGCGCGACAACGATCTGGTCGTCAACGCGCTCAAGGGCAAGAAGCTGACCAACATGCGCGCGTCGGGCTCCGACGAGAACGTGATCCTGACGCCGGCGGTGAAGTTTTCGCTCGAGCAGGCGCTGGAGTTCATCAACGACGACGAGCTGGTCGAGCTGACGCCGGTGTCGATCCGCGTGCGCAAGAAGTTCCTCAAGGAACACGAGCGCAAGCGCGCCGACCGCGCGGACTGAGGACCGCCCCGGCTCAGCGCCGCCGGCGTTCGCTGGCGGCGCGCACCGGCACCGGCGCACGTCCCGCGGTGCCGGCCTGCAGCGCGTCGATGAACGCCGTGCGCCAGTGCGCGACGTCGTCGCGCTGCAGCGCGTCGAAGAGGCAGTCGCGGCGCAGCTGCCGCGCGGCCAGCGGCATCGTGCGCGCGCGTTCGATCGCGTCGGCAACCTCGGTCAGATCGTAGGGATTGACCTGCAGCGCCATCGTCATCTGCGCCGCGGCGCCGGCAAAGCGCGACAGCACCAGCACGCCCGGATCTTCCGGATCCTGCGCCGCGACGTATTCCTTGGCGACCAGATTCATGCCGTCGCGCAGCGGCGTCACCAGGCCGATGCGGCTGGCGCGATAGAGGCCGGCCAGCGTGCGCCGCGGCAGCGGCTGCGTCAGGTAGCGCAGCGGGGTCCAGTCGAAACTGGCGAAGCGGCCGTTGATGCGCGCGGCACCGTGCTCGAGCTCGAGGCGGAAGTCTTCATAGGCCTTGAGTTCGCGCCGTGACAGCGGCGCGACCTGCAGGTACTCGACGTTGCCGTGGGTCTTGGGGTGGCGCTCGAGCAGCCGCTCGAAGGCATGCATGCGCCGCAGCAGTCCCTTGCTGTAGTCGAGGCGGTCGACGCCGATGATCTGCGTGCGTCCGCGCAGCGCCTCGCGCATGCGGTTGAACTCGCGGCTGCCGGCCGGCGAGCGCGCCAGCGCGTTGAACTGCTGGGCGTCGATCCCGATCGGGAACGCAGCGACGCGGGTCTCGCGGTTGTTGGCGCTGATGCGCGGACCGTCGACGCGACCACCGGCTTCCTGGATGAGGTAGTCGTGCAGGCGGTGGACGTCGCGCTCGGTCTGCAGGCCGACCAGATCGTAGTCGAACAGCCAGTCCACCAGCGTCGCGTGCACCGGCAGGGCCACCAGCAGATCCGGCGGCGGAAACGGGATGTGCAGGAAGAAGCCGATGCGCTGGGTGGCGCCGAGCTTGCGCAGCTCGTGGGCCAGCGGCAGCAGCTGGTAGTCGTGCACCCAGATCAGGTCGTCATCGCGCAGCAGCGGGGCCAGCGCCTGGGCGAAGCGCCGGTTGACCTTGCTGTAGGCCTCGAACGCGGCGTGATCGAAATCGATCAGGTCGGGACGGAAATGGCAGGCCGGCCACAGGCAGCGGTTGGAGAAGCCGAAGTAGTAGCCGTCGTACTCGTCCTTGGGCAGGTCCAGCGTCACCAGTGTCAGCCCGCCTTCGTGCTCGAGGCGCGCGGTCGACGCTTTCTGCGACGTGGTCTTGCCGCTCCAGCCGAACCACAGGCCGCCGCTCTGCTGCAGGGCCTCGACCAGCGCCACCGCCAGGCCGCCGGCGCTGGCCGCACCGCGCGGTGCGCCGACCCGGTTGGAGACCGCGACCAGCCGGCTCACCGCCCGGCTTCCGGTGGCGCCGCACGCAGCTGCGCGATGCCGGCACGCAGCCAGCGGTGCACCGCGGCCACATCGGTGCAGCGATGGCGCGCCGCCGAGTCGCCGGGGCCGACCTTGATGCCGACCCCGCCATCGGCCTGCACCGCGGCAAAGCCGGCCTCGTCGGTGACGTCGTCGCCGACGAACACCGGCCGCCGCCCGCGAAACGGTGCCTGCGCGGCGAGGCTGCGGATCGCCGTGCCCTTGTCGATGCCGGGACGCCGCGCCTCGACCACCATCTTGCCGTGGATCAGCTCGAGTCCGTGCTCGGCCGCCAGCGCCGCCAGGGCGCGGCGGCAGTCGTCGGCGCGTTCCGGCGCGGCGCGGAAGTGCAGGGCCACCGAGGCGCCCTTGTTCTCGACGATCAGTCGCGGATCGGCGCCGAACTGCGCCCGCAGCGCCTTGGCGATCAGCGCCGCCGCCGGCACGCGCTGTTCGCTGCTGTCGGCCTCTGGTGCGCGCCGCAGCTCGGCGCCGTGCAGTCCGGCGCCGGCCAGGCGCAGCGGCGCGAGCCAGGTGTCGATGTCGTCGAGGCGCCGGCCGGTGACGATGGCCACCGCGCCGTCGAGCTGCGTGCACAGGGTGGCCAGCAGCTCGGGCAGCTCGGTGGCGATGGTGATCGCATCCGGCCGCGGCGCGATGTCGGTCAGGGTGCCGTCGAAGTCCAGGTATAACGCGTCCCCGGCCGCGAGCAGCGGCACCATACCCTCGCCGGCAATCAATGGATGCGCCATGCAAGCGGGCCATGCAAGCCTTGAGCGGCACTCTACTCCGAGCGCCGCGGGGGCTCCACCCGGCGCCGGCTTGTCAGCGCGCACAGCGATGCGCAAAGTGCCCGGCATGGATGAAGCTCAGCTGCAGCACCGCCGCATCGCAGTGCCCGAAACCCGCGAGCTGGACGTGTTCGCGTCGATGCTCGAACGCCGCGGCGCCAGCGTGCTGCGCTGTCCGCTGGTGGCGATTCTCGATGCGCCCGATCCGGCGCCGGTGCTGGACTGGATCCGCGCCTTCAATGCCGGTGCGTGCTCCGATCTGATTCTGCTCACCGGCGAGGGCCTGCGCCGCCTGCTGGCCTGCATCGACCGCCACGCACCGGCGCTGCGCGACGGTTTCGTTGCGCGTCTGGGCGCGGTGCGCATCCTCAGCCGCGGCCCCAAGCCGGGGCGCGCGCTGCGCGAGCTCGGCCTCAAGCCGACGCTGACCGCCGCTGCGCCGACCAGTGCCGGCGTGATCGCGACGCTGGCCACGCTCGATCTGCGCGGGCGCTGCGTCGGCGTGCAGCTCTACGGCAGCGAACCGAACCGGCCGCTGCAGGAGGCGCTGCGCGCCGCCGGGGCCACGGTGTGTCCGGTCGCGCCCTATGTCTATGCCGATGCCGCCGACACCCGGCGCGTGCTCGAGCTGATCGACCGGCTTGCCGCCGGCGCGCTCGATGCGATCGCGTTCACCAGCATGGCCCAGGTCGATCGCCTGTTCCGCGTCGCCGGCGAGGCCGGCCGCGAGGCTGATCTGCGCGCCGGCCTGCTGCGCACGCAGGTGGCCGCGGTCGGTCCGGTGGTGGCCGAGGCGCTCGCCGCGCGCGGGGTGGCGGTGCAGGCGATGCCGGCCGGCGACTACTTCATGAAGCCGCTGATGCGTGCGCTCGCGGAGCGCTTCGCCGGCTGATCGGCTCAGCGGAAATCGCGTGACAGATACGGCAGCGCGCCGACCCAGTGCGAGCGGTCGAAGAAGCGTTCGGCGAGCACATGGGTCACGTTCTGCTGGCGCTGCAGCTTTCCCTGCGCGATCAGGAACTGGCCACCGACCACGGCGTCGCGCTGGGCGTCGATCAGCGCCGGTTTGATAATCAGGTTGACGATGCCGGTGTCGTCCTCCAGCGTCATGAACATCGCGCCGCGGGCCGAGCCCGGCCGCTGGCGGAAGCGCACGATGCCGGCCACGCGCACCGCAGCAGCGTCGGCGCGCTGCGCCAGATCGCCGTTGGCGGTGACCCGCGCCTGCTGCAGGCGCGACCGCAGCAGCGCGACCGGGTGCCGGCGCAGTGTCAGCCCGGTGCTCTGATAGTCGGCGAGAATGTCCTCGCCCTCGCCGGGCGCGGCCAGCTGCACCTCGTCGTCGGGCAGCGTCGCGGCGCGCAGCACGCCGTCGAGGCGTTCGATGCCGTGTGTCTGCCAGCGTGCGCTGAACCGATGGCCGGCCAGCGCGCGCAGCGCGTCGGCCGAGGCCAGCGCGTCGAGTTCGCGTCGCGACAGCGGTACGCGCCGGGCCAGATCATCGACGCTGGCAAACGCAGCCTGGGCGCGCTGTGCCGCGATGCGCTGCGCCGCCGCGGCGTTGAAGCCGGTGATCTGGCGCAGGCCCAGGCGGATCGCCGGTGCGCCGCCGGCGCCGCGTTCGAGCGTGCTGTCCCAGGCGCTGTGGCAGACGTCGAGCGGGCGCACCTCGACGCCGACGCGGCGCGCCTCGCTGACCAGCATCGACGGCGGATAAAAGCCCATCGGCTGGCTGTTGAGCAGGCCGCAGAGAAACGCCGCCGGGTGGTGGCACTTCATCCACGCCGAGGCGTAGGCCAGCAGCGCGAAACTGGCGGCGTGGCTTTCGGGAAAGCCGTAGGAGCCAAAGCCGAGAATCTGGCGGTAGATGCGCTCGGCAAACGCCGCCGGGTAGCCGTCTCTGGCCATGCCGTCCTTGAGCCGGCGCTCCCATTGCTCCAGCCCGCCGTTGCGCTTCCACGCCGCCATCGAGCGGCGCAGCTGGTCGGCCTCGCCGGGCGTGAAGCTGGCGGCGACGACGACCAGGCGCATCACCTGTTCCTGGAAGATCGGCACGCCGTGGGTGCGTTCGAGCACCGCGCGGATGGCGTCGTTGGGATACGCCGGCGTCCGCCCGGACAGGCGGTTCTGCAGATACGGGTGGACCATGCCGCCCTGGATCGGACCGGGACGCACGATGGCGACCTGCACCGTGAGGTCGTAGAGGCTGCGCGGCTTCAGGCGCGGCAGCATCGACATCTGCGCGCGCGACTCGATCTGGAACACGCCGACGGTCTCGGCGCGGCGGATCATGGCGTAGGTCGGCGCATCGTCGGCCGGGATCGCGCGCAGCGCCAGATCGGTGCCGTCGTAGGCGCGCTGCAGGTCGAAGCTGCGGCGCAGCGCGCTGAGCATGCCCAGCGCGAGCACGTCGACCTTGAGCAGGCCGAGCGATTCGAGGTCTTCCTTATCCCACTGGATGACGGAGCGCTCGGCCATGGCGGCGTTTTCGACCGGCACCAGGCGCGCCAGCGGGCCGTCGGAGATGATGAAGCCGCCCACGTGCTGCGACAGGTGGCGCGGCGTGCCGACGAGTTGCTCGGTG
>JBFHQK010000142.1:0-7247 GCA_041592255.1 Fontimonas sp. | reverse complement strand
GCGGCGCGCGCCGCGCTCGCGGTGCCGATCTGCGCGATCGGCGGCGTCACGCCGGACAACGCGCCGCAGCTGATCGCCGCCGGCGCCGATCTGGTCGCCGCCATCGACGGCGTGTTCGGTGCCGACGCTATCGAAGCGGCGGCGCGGCGCTACGCGGCGTGCTTCTAGGGCCTTGCGTACAATTCCGCCTCCGTTCCGCCGCCCCCGTCCGTTGTCGCTCTCATGACCCGATCCGATCACCTGTTCTCGCGCGCCCAGCTGACGATTCCCGGCGGCGTCAATTCGCCGGTGCGCGCGTTCCGCGCCGTCGGCGGCACGCCGCGCTTCATCGCCGCCGCGGCGGGCGCCTGGCTCACCGATGCCGACGGGCAGCGCTACGTCGACTACGTCGGCTCCTGGGGGCCGATGATCCTCGGCCATCAGCATCCCGCGGTCACTGCGGCGATTCGCGCGCAGGCCGAAATCGGCGTGTCCTACGGCGCGCCGACCGAGGCTGAGATCGAGATGGCCGAACTGCTGTGCAGCCGCGTTCCGGGCATGGACATGGTGCGCATGTGCAACAGCGGCACCGAGGCGACCATGTCGGCCCTGCGCCTGGCGCGCGGCTGTACCGGCCGCGACCACATCATCAAGTTCGAGGGCTGCTACCACGGCCACGGCGATGCACTGCTGGTCAAAGCCGGATCCGGGCTGCTGACCTTCGGCGTGCCGACCTCGCCGGGCGTGCCGGCGGATCTGGCCAAGTACACGCTGACGGCGCAGTTCAACGATCTGGACTCGGTGCAGACCCTGTTCGAGGCGCAGCCCGACGGCATCGCCGCGGTGATCGTCGAGCCGGTCGCCGGCAACATGAACTGCGTGCCCCCGGCCCCCGGCTTCCTCGAAGGCCTGCGCGCACTGTGCGATCGCTACGGCGCGGTGCTGATCTTCGACGAGGTGATGACCGGCTTTCGCGTCGGGCCGCGCGGCGCCGCCGGGCGTTACGGCATCACCCCGGACCTGACCACGCTGGGCAAGATCATCGGTGGCGGCCTGCCGGTCGGCGCCTTCGGCGGCCGGCGCGAACTGATGACGCGGCTGGCGCCGGTGGGTCCGGTCTATCAGGCCGGCACGCTGTCCGGCAATCCGCTGGCGATGGCCGCGGGCCTCGCGCTGCTGCGCCTGCTCGACGACGAAGCCTTGTACGCGCGCCTGGAAGCCACCACCGGCGAACTGCTCGCCGGCCTGGGCAGCGCCGCGCAGGCCGCCGGGATCCCGTTCACGACCACGCAGGTCGGCAGCATGTTCGGCCTGTACTTCACCGACGCCGGCACCCCGCAGGGTTTTGCCGATGTCACCCGCTGCGACATCGATGCGTTCAAACGCTTCTTCCACGGCATGCTCGAGCGCGGCGTCTACCTGGCGCCATCGGCCTACGAGGCCGGCTTTGTCTCCGCCGCCCACGGCAGCGACGAAATCCGGCACACGCTGGCGGCGGCGCGCCAAGCATTCGCAGCGATCGCGCAGCGCTCTGCATGATCGCTGCGCTGCAGCAGTCGCTGGAGTGGGTCCACCACCATCCGCACTGGGCCCTGCTGCTGCTGTTCGTTGCCGCGCTGCTGGACTCGATCTTCATCATCGGCGCCTTTGTGCCCGCCGGCGTCGCGCTGTTCGCGGCCGGCGCACTGGTGGCGCTGGGCTCGATGGAGCTGTGGCAGGCGGTGCTGACCGCCGCGCTCGGCGCGGTGTTCGGCGACGGTTTTTCGTTCTGGCTCGGCCGGCGCTACGGCGACCGGCTGTTTTCGGGTCGCCTGCTGCGACGGTATCCGGAACTGATCGCCAACGGGCACCGCTTCTTCGACCGCTACGGCGGCTTTAGCGTTGCGCTGGCGCGCTTTCTCGGGCCGATGCGCGCGATCGTGCCGGCGCTGGCGGGCGCGGCGCGCATGCGCATCGCCGCCTTCATCACCGCCGATATCAGCTCGGCGCTGGCGTGGGCCTTCGCCTTCGTGCTGCCGGGGGTGGCGTTTGGCGCCTCGCTGGGCCTGGCGGCCGAGGTGGCCGGCCGCCTGGCCCTGCTGCTGCTGGCGCTGATGGCGGCGCTGGCGCTGACGATCTGGCTCACCGCCGGGATCGGCCGCGCGGCGCAACGCCACGCGGAAACCTGGATCGGCGGCCTGCTCGACTGGAGCCGCCGGCACCGGCGCCTGCGCACCTTCGGCGCCGCGCTGGCGGACCCGACGCAGCCGGAAACCCCGGTGCTGGCGCTGCTGGCCGCGCTGCTGCTGCTGGTCAGCGGACTCTGGCTGTGGCTGTGGGCCGGCGCGGCCCTGCACAGCTATCCCACCGCGATCGACGCTGCGGTGTTCCAGTCGATGCGTGACCTGCACACGCCCTGGGGCATGGCGCTGGCGCTGCGCCTGTTGCAGATCGGGCACTGGACCGTCTATGCGCCGGTGGCGCTGGTCACCTTCGTCTGCCTGGCCGGGCTGCGCAAACCGCGCGCAGCGGCGCACTGGGTGGCGGCGGTCGGCTTCGGCGGGCTGTTGTCGGCGGGCCTGTACGCGGTGCCGACCCTGCCGCCCCCCTACCGATTCTTCGGCACCGCGCTGCCGCCCGCGCACGACGCCCACGACCTGGTCCTGGCGACGGTGATCTATGCCTTCGTGCCGGCACTGCTGGCCTCCGGCCGCAGCCCGCCAGTGCGCCGCCTGCTCTACGGCGGCAGCGTCGCGGTGCTGACACTGGTGGTGCTGGCGCGCCTGTATGTCGGCGTGCAGTGGTACAGCGTGGCGTTGCTCTCGGTGGTCGTTGGCGTGCTGTGGGCCGGGCTGCTCGGCCTGGGCTATCGCCGGCACCGGCCCGAGCGCCTGCCGGCGCGCAAGGTGCTGGCGCCGGCCGTTGCCGCGTTTCTGGTTGCCGTGATCCTGGTCTGGTCGGCGCCGCCGCCAATGCCCGACGCGCCGGCCGACAGCGCCCACGTCGTCACCGCGCTCGACTGGCAGAACGACGCCTGGCGGCAGCTGGCGCGCGGCCGCATCGACATCGCCGGCCGCACCAAGCAACCGATGTCGCTGCAATGGGCCGGCGAGCTGCCAGTGATCAGCGCGCACCTCGAAGCCGTCGGCTGGGCCGCGCCGCCGCCACTGACGCTGAGCAGCGCGCTGCGCTGGCTGACACGCAACACCCCGGTGGCGGAGTTGCCGATCCTGCCGCAGGTGCACGCCGGCCTGCATCCGGCACTCAACCTGCGCCGCGTGCGCGACGCGGGCAGCGGCGAACTGATCCGCTTCTGGCCCTCGGGCCTGCGCCTGGCCGACGGACGCCCGGTGTGGCTGGCCTCGCTGACGCGCGTCGAAGCCCGCAGCCTCTACCGCCTGCTGCGCTATCCGGTCGGCGACCCGACCCCGCTGCCGCCCGAGACCCTGCTGGCGGACGTCAGCGGCCTGCAGGCGCTGCAGCACGGCGAAGTCTGGCTGCTATCCTTGGCCGCCACAGACGACACCGCCCCGCCGCCCGTCGTGGATTGAACCCTCACCGCACCCCGCCCCATGTCCGACCGCGGAATGATCAGCAAGCTGCGCGCGCGCCTGAACAAGGGCGATTCGTGGCTGACGCGCGATATCAGCAGCCTGTTCGCCGCCGAACGGCTCAGCGATGACGCGCTCGACGAAATCGAGACGCGTCTGCTGATGGCCGACGCCGGCGTCGAGGCCACGTCGTGGCTGATCGAGCGCCTGCGCGCCGACGTCAGTGCCGGCCGCGTGCGCAATCCGCAGCAGCTGCGCGCCGCGCTCAAGCGCGCGCTGGTCGAGCTGCTGGCGCCGGTCGCCAAGCCGCTGCAGATCCCGGACTACATCCGTCCGTACATCCTGTTCGTCGCCGGCGTCAACGGCGTCGGCAAGACCACCACCATCGGCAAGCTCGCGCTGCGCCTCAAGCGCGAGGGCAAGAGCGTGATCCTCGCCGCCGGCGACACCTTCCGCGCCGCGGCGGTCAACCAGCTGCAGACCTGGTCCGAGCGCGCCGGGGTGCCGCTGCTGTCACAGGGCGAAGGCGCCGACGCCGCCAGCGTGATCTTCGACGCGGTGCAGTCGGCCAAGGCGCGCGGCATCGACGTGGTCATTGCCGATACGGCCGGCCGCCTGCACACCCAGGCCCACCTGATGGATGAGCTGCGCAAGATCAAGCGCGTCGTGCAGAAGCACGACCCCTATGCCCCGCACGAGGTGCTGCTGGTGGTCGACGCCACCACCGGCGGCAACGCGCTGGTGCAGGCGCTGCAGTTTCACGAAGCCATCGGCCTGACCGGCATTGCCATCACCAAGTTGGACGGCACTGCCAAGGGCGGTATCCTGCTCGCCATCGCGCGGCGCCTGGCACTGCCGGTGCGCTTCATCGGCATCGGCGAGGCCGTCGAGGATCTGCAGCCGTTCGATGCAGACGCGTTCGCAGAGGCTTTGATCGGGGAGTGAAGACCACGTGACGCGCGAGGCGGCAGGCGGCAGGCGCACGACGCCACACCCCCCATCTGACAGACACTGGCCGACGCAGCGTCCGGCACGCGTGCGGCCCGGCCCTTTCGCCGCCCAGCCATGACCGAGCTGATTCGCTTCGACCAGGTCAGCTACCGCTATCCTGGCGGCCAGGACGTGCTGGCGGACGTCAGTTTCTCCATCGGCCAGGGCGAGATGGCCTATATCACCGGCCCCAGCGGCGCCGGCAAGACCACGCTGCTGCGGCTGATCGCGATGCTGTGCCGCGCCTCGCGCGGGCAGCTGGTGGTGATGGGCCAGAACCTGTCGACGCTCAAGCCGCGCCACGTGCCTGCGTTCCGCCAGCGCCTGGGCCTGGTGTTCCAGAACTTCAATCTGCTCTACGACCGCACGGTGTTCGACAACGTCGCGCTGCCGCTGGTGATCCGCGGCTACGCCTACAGCGACATCGGCCGGCGCGTGCGCGCCGCACTGGATTCGGTCGGCCTGCTCAACAAGGAAAAAGTGCTGCCGCTGACGCTGTCCGGCGGCGAGCAGCAGCGCGTGGGCATTGCCCGCGCGATTGTCACCAAGCCGGCGCTGATCCTCGCCGACGAGCCGACCGGCAACCTCGATCCGGAAATGGCGCTGGAGGTGATGCGCAGCTTCCAGCGCTTCAACCAGGCCGGCGTCACCGTGTTGATCGCCACCCATGCGATCGACCTCATCGAGGCCCTGCCGCAGCGGATCATCCACCTCGAACATGGCCATATCACCGACAAGCGGCCCAAAGCGGCGTCGCGGCTCAGGGAGGCGCTCGCCGATGGCGTTCGTTGAAGCCGGGCTTGATCGCCCGAACTGGCTGGCGCGCTGGCTGCAGGACCATGTGCGCGTGCTGTTCTTCTCGCTGGGCAAGATCGCCCGGGCCCCGCTGGCCGCGGCGCTGACCGCGCTGGTGATCGGCATCGCGCTGGCCCTGCCCGCCGGCCTGTTCGTCGCCGTGCGCAACCTGTCGGCCATCAGCTATTCCTGGCAGGACTCGCTGCAGATCTCGCTGTTCCTCAAGGACAGCGTGTCCGCCGAACGCGGCGCCGCGCTGGCGCGCGAAGTCCGCACCGAACGCGGCGTCGCCCGCGCCGACTACATCTCGCGCGAGCAGTCCCTGACCGAGTTCCGCAGCCTGTCCGGCTTTGGCGAGGCGCTGGACCTGCTGCAGGACAATCCGCTGCCCGCGGTGGTTGCCGTCACCCCGGAACGCCAGCAGCCCAAGGCCGAGGTGCAGGCGCTGCTGGCGCGCCTCACCCAGCTGCCGGAGGTCGATCTGGCCAAGCTCGACCAGCAATGGCTCGAACGCCTGTACGCGGTGCTGGCCATTGCCGAGCGCGCGGTCGGTATCGTCGCGCTGCTGCTCGGGCTGGCGGTGATGGTGATCATCGGCAATACCATCCGCCTGGACATCGAGGCGCGACGCGATGAGATCGAGGTGATGAAACTGATCGGCGCGCCGGCGAGCTTTGTCCGCCGCCCGTTTCTCTACAGCGGCTTCTGGTTCGGCCTGGGTGGCGGGCTGCTGGCCTGCCTGCTGGTGACCGTGGCCACCGCGATGCTGGAAGCCCCGGGCGCGCAGCTCGCCACGCTCTACGGCAGCGACTACCGGATCGCCGGCCTGGAGCTGGCCGACGGCCTGTCGCTGATCGCCGCCGGCATCGTCCTGGGCTGGGCGGGCGCGTTTGTCACCGTCGCCCGCCAGCTCGTCAGGATCGAGCCCAAGTAAGTTATATCCACATTGAGAATCAACAAGTTGATCCAGGTCATTGGAACTTCTGCGGCGATTTAGCAGTCTATCTGCGCGAGTGCTAATATTCGGCACATGGGAGAAGGATCAATGACCACCACGCTGAGCTTGCGTCAATCCGGCGCGCTGGTGCCGCTGACCGGCAGCCTCGATGCCTACATCACCCACGTCAACCAGATTCCGGCGCTCGAAGCCGACGCCGAGCGGGAACTGGCGACGAAGCTGCGCGACACCGCCGACCTGGCGGCTGCGCAACAGCTGGTACTGTCGAATCTGCGCCATGTCGTGCACATCGCGCGCGGCTACCTCGGTTATGGCCTGCCGCTGGCTGATCTGGTGCAGGAAGGCAACGTCGGCCTGATGAAGGCGGTCAAGCGCTTCGATCCGGAAGTGGGCGTGCGCCTGATTTCGTTTGCGGTGCACTGGATCAAGGCCGAGATCCACGAGTTCATCATCAAGAATTGGCGCATCGTCAAGATCGCGACGACCAAGGCGCAGCGCAAGCTGTTCTTCAATCTGCGCTCCGCCAAGCGCGAGCTGGGCTGGCTCAACCGCGAGCAGGCCGAGGCGATTGCCGCCGACCTCAACGTCAAGCCGGAAGAAGTGTTCCAGATGGAGGCGCGCCTGGGCGGCGGCGATGTCTCGTTCAGCGTCACGCCGGCGGATGGCGAGACCAGCTACGTCCCCGAGGACTATCTCGCCGACGGCCACGACGCGATCGCCGACATCGAGCAGGCCGAATGGCAGGACGCGCGCGAGGCGAAGATGCGCGATGCCCTGGCCGGCCTCGACGCGCGCGCCCGCGACATCCTGATGCGGCGCTGGCTGCACGACGGCGAGAAAGCCGGCCTGCAGGAGCTGGCCGACGAATACGGCGTCTCCGCCGAACGCATCCGCCAGATCGAAGCGGCGGCGATGAAAAAGCTGCGCAAGGCGATCGAGGACTGAGTCCGGCGCAGCTTGGCGTTTGAAGTCCGGCGGCCGCGGAGGCATTCCGC
>JBFHQK010000141.1:0-7300 GCA_041592255.1 Fontimonas sp. | reverse complement strand
GGCGCGATGTTCGGTCTGCCAGCGCATCAGGCTGGAGACCCAGACGCGGTAGTTCGGCTTGATCGCTTCAAGCGGCTCGACCTTGTTGATCGAGCAGCAGAAATCAGGATCGCGCGCCCAGGTCTGCTCTTCGGTGGTGAACTGATGCTTCCAGTCCGCGGCGCGCAGGTCCTCGACCTTGAGCCGGAACAGATCGATCAGGTACTGGCGGTAAGCCAGGGTTTCCGGAAAGTGATAGCCGGTGTCGATGAAGTGGATCAGCTGCTCGGGACGGATGCTCGAGATGATGTGCAGGAAGTAGGCCGAGGTCGCCGCAAATGACGAGGTCACCAGTACCTTGGCCGGATCGAAGTCCTGGTACAGGCGGCGGATGCGATCGGCGAAGTGCAGTGGCGCGTAGGCGGCGTTGAGCGCGGCGAGCTGCGCCGGTTCGAGCACCGCGATGCGCGCGGCATCGGTCGGGAGCGCGGGTGAAGACGCCGCGTCGCGAGCGGGTGCGATCGTGGCTGTAGGCATGCTGTTCATAGGCCGGCCGAGTCTAAAAGTCCCCCTGCAGCGGCACAATCGAATCGGGCGGGAACCGGACAAATCGAATATGGATATAGCGCGTCACTCGCCGCGCTTGAACCGCTGCAGCGCCCGCCGCTGCTGCTTGCTGGGACGCTCCGGGCTGACCAGACCCTGCGCGGCCTGTCGCTGCAGGCGCTCGCGCTCGCGACGGGCCTGACTGTCCGCGGTTTCCTCGTAGAGCCGCCGGGCCTGTGGTGCGCCGTGACGCTCGTCGGCCAGGCCGCACACCTGCACTTCGATCTCGTCCCAGCCCTGACGGATGCGCAGCCGCGCGCCGACCGCGACCACTTTGCTGACTTTGGCGCGCTCGCCGTCGTAGCGGACGTGTCCGCTCTCGATCGCCTGTTTGGCGAGGCTGCGGGTCTTGAAGAAGCGCGCCGCCCACAGCCACTTGTCGAGGCGCACCGCGGTTGCTGGGCTGTCCATCGTGGCGATGGTAGCGGAGTGTTCAGCGTCCGTTGCGGCCGAAGGGCAATTCCAGTCCGAAGCCGATTTCGTAGGAGCCGTTGCGAGGGCGTTCGGGATCGGTGCGTGGCCAGCTGTAACCGGCTATCAGTTCGCCATACAGCTTTTGCGGCAGCAGCGGGTGGCGGTAGATCGCGCGGCCGCCGTACTCGTACAGCGGCTCGGGCGCATCGGTGTTGCCGCGTGCGAACAGCTGGTAGGCGATCGCGCGCTCGTCGCGCAGGTTGCGGTACAGAATCAGGGCGGACAGCCAGTCCATTCCGGTGATCGACTCGCTGAGTGTGGCGAGGTGGCTCAGGCGCAGCAGCAGCGGCGCGCTGATGATGTGGTTGAAGTCCGCGCCCAGGGTCACGCCCAGCCCGTCGCGGGTGCGCCAGAACGGTGTCACGCGCAGGTAAACCAGATCGTCGGGGTCGGCATAGAGGTTGTAATGCAGGCGCGCCTGGACGAAGGCGCGGGGCCGGCGCAGGCTGGCGGCGCCGACCTTGAAGCTGGTCTGCAGGCGTTTGGAATCGGGCAGCGTGTAACCCAGACCGGCCAGCCATTCCTCGCTGTCGTCGACGCGCGGAAACTGCGAGCGCAGCGCAAAGCCTTCGGCGCGATCCTGGATGAAATCCTCTTCGTCCTCGCGGCCGAGGAAGGCGGACAGTCGCTCCTCGAGATTGGGCAGCTCGAAGCGCACGCGCAGGCGCGTGCGCGTCTTGAAGCCCTCGAACTGCGAGTACGCCAGCGCGGTTTCGATATACCCATGGGTGCGCCGCGCGGCGTCGATGTGCTCGTCGGTGCCGAACAGGCCGTCGAACCAGAGCGCGGCGCGGCAGCCGGTTTCCTCGAGCAGCGCCTGCGCGTCATCGACGATCGGCTCCTGCTCCGGCCGGATGCGATGGCAGGGATGCGGGAACGCCGGCGCCGTGCGGGGTGCGTCGGCAGCCGGCGGCGTCCCGTCCTCGGCGCGCGGCGGGGTGACGCAGCCCAGCAGCAGCGCGCCGGCGGCAACGCTCAGAACCGTGATGCGCTTGCGCGGGCGCGTTGTGGCGGTGCTGGCCTCGGTCCGCATGCCTGCTGGTCTCCCCCTGGCGTTTCGTGCACAAGCCGGTCTACGCGGCGCCGGTGTCGGCAGGCGGACCTCCGCGCCGGGCGGGCCGCGGCGGAAGCGGCGCCGACGCCGCGGATGCGCCGCGTCATCGGCTGCGATACTACCGGTCCGCCCCAGGGCTGCGCGACACTGTCGCCCCCGCTATCAGGAGTCGCAATGAAACCGACCGTCAGCATCGCCGCCGCGGGCGCCCTGCTGTGCGCCTGCGCCGGTGCCGGCCCGAAGCCACCCGCAGCCGGCGGTGAGACGCCCAATCCGCTGATGACGGCCAGCGTGCTGCCGTACGAATATCCGCCGTTCGATCGCATCGACGATACGCATTACCTGCCGGCCTTCGAGGCCGGCATGGCGCAGCAGCTCGCGGACATGCGCGCCATTGCCGCCAACCCCGCGCCGCCGACCTTCGACAACACCGTCGTCGCGATGGAGCGCAGCGGTGTGCTGTTGAATCGCGTGTCGAACGTGTTTTTCAGTCGTGCATCCGCGCACACCAATGATGCGATCCAGGCGATTCAGTCCGAGCTGGCGCCGCGGCTGGCCGCGCATGCGGACGCGATTCTGCTCGACGCTGCGCTGTTTGCGCGCGTCGAGGCGCTGTATCAGGCGCGCGATGGGCTCGAACTCGATGCGGAGTCGGCGCGTCTGCTGGAGCGGCGCTATCGCGATTTCGTGCGCGCCGGCGCGCAGCTGTCGGACGAGGCCAAGGCGCAGCTCAGGCACATCAACGCCGAGCTGTCGGCGCTGACGACCCGCTTCCAGCAGAATCTGCTCAAGGATGGCAACAGCGCGGCGCTGCTCATCGAGGAGCGTGCCGAACTCGACGGTCTGCCCCCGGATGCGATCGCAACCGCCGCCGCCGCCGCGGCGGCGCGCGGTCATGATGGCCAGTGGTTGCTGACGCTGCAGCTGCCGACGCTGCAGCCCGCGCTGGCACAGCTCAAGCACCGCTCGGTGCGCGAGCGCCTGTATCGCGCATCGATCACGCGCGCCAATCGCGACAACGAGTTCGACAACAAGGCCGTGCTGCTCCGCATCGTGGCCCTGCGCGCGCAGCGCGCCGCGCTGCTGGGCTACGCCGACCATGCCAGCTACGTGCTTGAGGAGCGCACGGCACGCAGCAAGGCCGCGGTCAACCGGATGCTCGCCGAGCTGGCGCCGGCGGCAATCGCCAATGCGCGTGCCGAAGCGGCCGCGCTGCAGGCCCTGATCGACGCCGAAGGCGGCGACTTTACGCTGGCGCCGTGGGACTGGGCCTACTACGCCGAGCAGCTGCGCCGGCAGCGCTATGACTTCGACGAGTCCGAGCTGCGGCCTTACCTGGAGCTGGAGCGGGTGCTGCAGGACGGCGTGTTCTACATGGCGCGGCAGCTGTACGGTCTGTCGTTTGTCGAGCGCAAGGATCTGCCGGTCTATCATCCCGACGTGCGCGTGTTCGAGGTGTTCGATGACCACGGCGCGGCGCTGGGGCTGTTTCTGACCGATTATTTTGCGCGGCCGAGCAAGCGCGGCGGCGCGTGGATGAACAGCCTGGTCGGCCAGTCGGCGCTGTTGGGCAGCAGGCCGGTGGTGACCAACACCCTCAACGTCCCCAAGCCGCCGGCGGGCGAGCCGGTGCTGCTGACGTTCGATGAGGTCAACACGATGTTCCACGAGTTCGGCCACGCGCTGCATGGGCTGTTCTCGAACGTGACCTATCCGTACTTCTCGGGCACGGCGGTGCCGCGCGATTTCGTCGAATACCCGTCACAAGTGCACGAGATGTGGGTCACCGATGCCGCGGTGCTGCAGCACTACGCCCGGCATTACCGCACCGGCGAGCCGATGCCGCGCGCACTGGTCGACAAGGTGCTGGCGGCGCAGGCCTTCAATCAGGGCTTTGCCACCACCGAGTATCTGGCCGCAGCGCTGCTCGACCAGGCCTGGCACCAGCTGCCGGAGGGCGCCGCCGTCGCCGATGTCCCGGCCTTCGAGGCGGCAGCACTGGAGCGCGCCGGCGTGGCCATGGACGGCATCCTGCCGCGCTATCGCAGCACTTATTTCAACCATGTCTTTGCCGGTGGCTATGCGGCCGGGTACTACTCCTACATCTGGAGCGAAGTGCTTGATGCCGATACCGTCGAGTGGTTCCGCGACAACGGCGGACTGCAGCGCAGGAACGGCGAGCATTTCCGCCGCAGCCTGCTGTCGCGGGGTGGCAGCCGCGATGCGATGACGTTGTTCCGCGAGTTTCGCGGCCGCGATCCGCGCATCGAGCCGCTGCTGGCGCGACGCGGCCTGGGCACGGCAACTGGCGGCTGAACGCGGCCGCAGGCGCACCGCCAGTGACGGCGGTGCGCCGTTTCGCGCGGCGAACGCGCGTGATTTGCCGACGGGTGCCCGCATAGAGCGGTCAACCATTACGGCATAATGCCAGCATGCCTCGCTCAGGAGATCCCATGACTACTGCGACCGACCGTACCGCACCCGTTCTGCCGCTGCGCGACGTCGTCGTGTTTCCGCACATGGCGATCCCGCTGTTCGTCGGGCGGGAGAAATCGATCAAGGCGCTGACCGCGGCGATGCAGGATGACAAGCGCATCCTGCTGCTGGCGCAGCGCACCGCCGACATCGACGATCCGCGGGACAAGGATCTGTACAGCGTCGGCACGCTGGCCAGCATCCTGCAGATGCTCAAGCTGCCGGACGGCACGGTGAAAGTGCTGGTCGAAGGTCAGAATCGCGCGCAGGTCACGCGCTTCGATTTCGATGGCGAGTTCGTCATGGCCGAATGTCTGCGGCTGCCGGAGGACAAGCAGGCGGTGACGGACGACAAGGAGCTTGATGCGCTGTCGCGCTCGATCCTGTCGCAGTTCGAGGCCTACGCCAAGCTCAACAAGAAGGTGCCGGCCGAGCTGCTGCCGTCGCTGGCGAGCATGGACTCGCCGGGGCGTCTGGCCGACACCATCGCCGCGCATCTCAACCTCAAGCTCGAGGACAAGCAGGAAGTGCTCGAGATCGCCGATCCCAAGGCGCGTCTGGAGCACGTGCTGTCTGCGCTTGAAGGCGAAATCGACGTGATGCAGATCGAGAAGAAGATCCGCTCGCGGGTGAAGTCGCAGATGGAGAAGAACCAGCGCGAGTACTACCTCAACGAGCAGATGAAGGCGATCCAGAAGGAGCTCGGCGAGGGCGAGGAGGGCCCCAGCGAGCAGGAAGAGCTGGCGCAGAAGATCGACAAGGCCGGGATGCACAAGGACGCCAAGACCAAGGCGACGGCCGAGTTCAACAAGCTGAAGATGATGCCGCCGATGTCGGCGGAAGCCACGGTCGTGCGCAACTACCTCGACTGGCTGACGCAGGTGCCGTGGAAGAAGCGCACCAAGACCCACATCGACCTCGAAGCCTGCCAGCAGAAGCTGGATGCGGACCATTACGGGCTGGAGAAGGTCAAGGAGCGCATCGTCGAGTATCTGGCGGTGCAGGCGCGGATGAAGAAGCTCAAGGGCCCGATCCTGTGCCTGGTCGGACCGCCGGGCGTGGGCAAGACCTCGCTGGGCCGCTCGATCGCCGAGGCGGTCAACCGCAAGTTCGTGCGCATGTCGCTGGGCGGCGTGCGCGACGAAGCCGAGATCCGCGGTCACCGGCGCACGTACATCGGCTCGATGCCGGGCAAGATCATCCAGAACATGGCCAAGGTCGGGGTCCGCAACCCGATGTTCCTGCTCGACGAGATCGACAAGATGGCGATGGACTTCCGCGGCGACCCCTCGGCGGCGCTGCTCGAAGTACTCGATCCGGAGCAGAACTCCACCTTCCAGGATCACTATCTGGAGGTCGAGTTCGACCTGTCCGATGTGATGTTCATTGCCACGGCGAACACGCTCAATATCCCGGCGCCGCTGCTCGACCGCATGGAAGTGATCCGCCTGGCCGGCTACACCGAGGACGAAAAGCTCAACATCGCGCGGCAGTACCTGCTGCCCAAGCAGATGAAGAACAACGGGCTCAAGGACGGCGAGCTCGAAGTCACCGATGAAGCGCTGCGCGGCGTGATCCGGCTCTATACCCGTGAAGCCGGCGTGCGCAACCTCGAGCGTCTGCTCAGCAAGATCTGCCGCAAGACGGTCAAGCAGCTGCTGATGGAACCGGCGCAGCAGCGGCTGAGCGTCACCGAACACAACCTCGACCAGTTCCTCGGCGTGCAGCAGTACCGCTATGGCCGTGCCGAGGAGCGCAACCAGGTCGGGCAGGTCACCGGACTGGCGTGGACCGAAGTCGGCGGCGAGCTGCTGACCATCGAGGCGGCGCTGGCGCCCGGCAAGGGCAAGCTGACCCAGACCGGGTCGCTGGGCAACGTCATGCAGGAGTCGATCCAGGCGGCGCTGACCGTGGTGCGCTCGCGTTCGCAGGCGCTCGGTATCGACCCCGAGTTCTACTCCAAGAACGACCTGCACGTGCACGTGCCCGAAGGCGCAACGCCCAAGGACGGGCCGTCGGCGGGTATCGCGATGTGCACGGCGCTGGTGTCGTCGCTGACCAACATCCCGGTGCGCGCCGATGTCGCGATGACCGGCGAGATCACCTTGCGCGGTGAAGTGCTGCCGATCGGTGGTCTGAAGGAGAAGCTGCTGGCGGCGCAGCGCGGCGGCATCCAGACCGTGGTCATCCCGCACGAAAACGTCAAGGATCTGGCCGACATCCCGGAGACGGTGAAGTCCAAGCTCAACATCGAGCCGGTGCGCTGGGTCGAGGACGTGCTCAAGATTGCCCTGGAGCGCCAGCCCGAGCCGCGGCCCGCGGTCGAGGCGGGGAAATCCAAGGACGAGGCCGCGGCGGCCGCCGAGGCGGCGCGCGCGCACTGAGCCCGGCGGGTCTTTTCGGCGCTACGCGTTACGCGCCGTCCGCAGACGCGTCTGCGAACGGCCTTCTCGGGGGGCGAAGCTGCTCTGTGGGCACGGCGATCTTCAAGGACTATGTCGCCGTCCCTCAGTGCCGCCTGACGCGCATTTAGGCCCGGACTGTGGCGATCAGGCAGGCTGGCTGCGGATCGGCACTTCGAGCCGGCGCCCGGGGCGGATCAGTGTTTTTTCGCTGATGCCGTTGTGGCGCGTGAGGTCACGCACGCGCACGTCGTAGCGCTGCGCGATCTTCCACAGCGAATCGCCGGGCTTGACCACGTGCACCACCACG
>JBFHQK010000140.1:0-7325 GCA_041592255.1 Fontimonas sp. | reverse complement strand
TTTCGGTGACGCGCAGTTCGACGCGACGATTTTCCTCGCGGCCGGCGTCGGTGTCGTTGCTGGCGATGGGCTGGCTTTCGCCGTAGCCGATCGCGGTCATGCGCTCGGGCGCGATGTCGCGATCGGTGAGGTATTCCTTCACCGCGCCGGCGCGACGCTCGGACAGGCCCAGGTTGTAGGGCTCGGAGCCGATGGCATCGGTATGGCCCTCGATATCGACCGCCACTTCGGGGTAGGCCTGCAGGGTGCCGGCGACGTCGTTGAGAATGCGGCTGGCCTCCGGTGTCAGAAGGGCCGAGCCGAACTCGAACTTGACCCCGCGCAGCACGAAGGTCTGCTCGACCGCGCAGCCATGGACATCGGCCTGCTCGGTCGTCCGCGGCCGGCGGCAATCGCCGGTCAGGGTGCAGCCGTTGGGCAGCACCTTGGCGCCGGCCGGGGTGTTCGTGCACTCGTCCTGATCGTCGGCGATGCCGTCGCTGTCGGCGTCGAGCGGGCAGCCATCGGGCCCGACCGCAACGTCAGCCGGGGTGTCCGCGCAGCGGTCGAGTGCGTCAGGGACCCCGTCGCGGTCGCCATCGAGCGGGCAGCCGTCGGCATTGACGGTCACGCCGCGCGGCGTACCCGGGCAGCGATCGCGCGCATCGGCGACGCCATCGCCATCGCTGTCGAGTTCGCAGCCATCGGTTCCGACCTGCACGCCGGGGGGCGTGTTCGGGCAGCGGTCGAGGAAATCGGCAACGCCATCCTGGTCGAGATCGAGCGGGCAGCCCTCGGAATTGACCTTCACGCGTTGCGGCGTGCGTGGGCACTTGTCGCGCGCGTCCGTAACGCCGTCGGCGTCCTCGTCGTAGGGGTTGGCGCCAAACTTGTAGCTGACCCCCAGGCTTCCGGTCCAGAGGTAGAAGGTATCGTCCGGGACGGTGACACCGTTCTCGGTGGCGCCGTTGATGAAGTCGAGGTTGTAGCGCGCATCGAGGCGGGCATCCCAGTGCTCGCCGAGTTTGAACACGGCGCCGGCGCCGGCACCGACGCCCAGGCCCTCGAGCCCGACGTCGAGAAAATCGATCGAGTGCCCGTTGCCGTTGAGCAGGAGGTAGGGCCGCACGGCCGCGGTGTCGCGGGCGAGGTAGCCGAGCACGTTCACGCCCAGCGTGAAGCGCTTGTAGAAATTGTCGGCCGGCAGGTTGTTGACGTCGAGCCGGCCGTAATTGGCTTCGAGTTCGAGGCCCAGAAAGGGTGAAATGCCCTTGCCGAAAACCAGGGCGCCGAACGCTCCGGTGTCGAGATCTCCGGACCCGGAGGCGACGCCGCCGATCATGGGGGTCAGGTAGACGCGATCGTCGAACGTCGTCTCCGCAGCCCGAGATGCGGCAGAACCCAACAGGAGCGCGACGGCGCCAAGCCAAGCGTATCTCAACATCAGTAATGTCCCCTGATCCTAATTATTTTGACCTCTGCGGCCGCAGAGTCTTCGTCAGCATGCGCCGGGCGCAGTGCATGCGCTGTACCACTGCAACGCATGCCTATGCCGCAGACCTTAGCATGCCGCGGCCGTGAGTTTATTTGCAAGGCAGGCGGGATCAATTACGATGGCGGACACCCGCGGCGCGAATGACGGCGCGGCACAGCACTCAAAGTGCAAAATACCAGGCAAAAAACCAGGCGTTTGTCGAGGGGGCATTGATGAAATCGTTTTATGCGCGCGCGCTGGCCGCGGTGCTGGCGTTGACGCTGGTCGGCTGTGGCGAGGGCGGCATTCAGAGTCCCCAGTTCACGCCAGAACTGGTGGAGATTGTGGTCACACCGGCGTCTGCGAGTGTGGCGCTGGGCGAGTCCGTCCAATACAGCGCAATCGGTCGCTTCACGACCCCGCCGGGTTCGGCGCAGCCGACCGTCGATCAGCGCCTCGACAAGGTCACGTGGAGCCTCAGTGATACGGCGCGCGCGTCGATTGGCAGCGGCGGCCGCGCTACGACCAAGGCGCAGACGGCCGGCACGGCGCTGGTCGTGACCGCAGCGCGCGATGGCGTGTCCGGTACCGCAGCGCTGACCATCGGTCCGCCGCGACTGACACAGCTGGTGGTCACGCCCGCCCAGGCATCCATCGCGCTGGGAACGACGCAGGCCTACCGCGCGCTGGGCATCTATACCAACAGCCCGGATCCGCAGGAGCTTGCCGGCGGCACGGTCGTGAGCTGGAATTCGCAGCATCCGGCTGTGGCAACCGTCAGCCCGGCGCAGGGGCTGCAGACGGTGGCGACTTCGCAGGCCACCGGCGTGGCGGCGATCGTGGCGACCACGCCCAATCCGCAGGGCGGTACGCTGAGCGCAAACGCAAGCCTCAGTGTCGGCAGCGCGATGCTCGAAGGGCTGATGCGCCTCGAGCCGCCGCTGGCGACGGTCGCAATCGACAACACGGCGCACTTCCAGGCCATTGGCCGCTTCTCTGACGGAACCGAGCAGCCGCTGGCGGACAGTCAGATCAACTGGTCGTCGGCTGATACCGCCATCGCCGAGATTGCGCCGAGCACCGGCGTGGCCACCGGCAAGACGCGTGGCAGTACGGTGATTACCGGCGCGCTCAAAGCCGGCGTGCCCAGCAATACTGCGAACCGTTCCGCTGCCGGGACGCTGAACGTGACCTTCAAGGGCTGCACCGTGCCGCTGCGCGCCAGCAACGGGGCGACGGTCGCGTCCGAGGTCGATGACACCTGCCTGCTCTGCAACGTCGAGAACGCCGGCCAGATCATCGATGGCGACGACGCCAACTTCGCCAGCCTTCAGGTGTCGGTGGGCCTGCTGCTGGGCGAAGTCTCGGTAACGGTGAGTGCGCCGCCCGGGCAGAGCTTCAACAAGGATGAGTCCGCGGCGTTCGTGATCGGGCGGCCCGTCGGTCAGCTGATTTCAGCCGAGATCGCCAGTCAGCTGAGCATCAGCACGCTGCTGGGCGGACAGCCCACCGGCGACTCGAGCGGGCCGATGACGCCTTTGGCGATTGGCTTGCTCGGCACCGCGGTGATGGGCGACTACAGCGCCGACACGGCCTTGCTCCTGCTCAAGACGACGAAGCCGTATGACGCCATGCGCCTGACGTTCAGTTCCGGGCTGCTGACGGCGTTGACCGACGTCGACGTCTTTGCCGCCTGCGGCGACGCGGTCGAGCCCGCGCCGTAACCGGCTGCCGGCAGCGTGGCACGGGGGAGGCGGCCGGTGTGGCGCCTCCCGCCGGGGCGCGGCTCAGTAGCCGAGCTGGCGCGCCGCGAGATCCTTCATGATTTCCTGCGAACCGCCGCCAATGGTCAGCACCTTGGTCTCGCGGTAGATGCGCTCGACCTTGCTGCCCTGCAGGTAACCGGCGCCGCCGAGAATCTGCATCGCCTCGTTGGCGACCCACTCGAGGGTCGTGGTGGCGAAATTCTTCAGCATGCAGACTTCGGCGATCGGCAGCTCCTTGTGGCCCACGCGCCATGCCAGCGTTTCGAGGTTGGCCTTGACCGCGGCGATGCGCATGCGCATGTCGATCAGCTTGTGGCGAATGACCTGATTGCGGATCAGGGCCTTGCCAAAGGTCTCGCGCTCGCGCGCATAGCGCAGCGCTTCCTCGTAGCAGACCTGGGCGAAGCCGTAGGCCTGGGCGGCGAGCATGATCCGCTCCTGATTGAAATTGAGCATGATCGCCATGAAGCCGGCGTTCTCGGCGCCGATGCGGTTGGCCACCGGCACCCGACAGTGGTCGAAATAGAGGGTCGCCGTATCCGAACTCCACCAGCCCATCTTTTTCAGCGGGGACCGCGTCAGCCCGGGCGTGTCGCCCTCGATCACCAGCAAGGACACGCCGCCCATGCCGGGGCCGCCGGTGCGCACCGCGGTGGTGATGAAGTCGGCGCGCAGGCCCGAGGTGATGAAGGTCTTGGTCCCGTTGACGATGTAGTGCGCGCCGTCGCGTTCGGCGCGCGTCTGCAGATTGGCGACGTCGGATCCGCCGGACGGCTCGGTGATCGCCAGCGCGGCGATTTTCTCGCCCGCCAGCACCGGTGCGACGAAGCGCTGCTTCTGTTCGTGCGTGCCGACGTGGGCAATGGGGGGCGTGCCGATGCCATGCGACATCAGGCTAGCGATGACACCGCCGCTGCCGGCGCGCGCCAGCTCCTCGGTGAGCACGATGAGGTAGAACAGGTCGGGAACCTCGACGCCGCCGTAGGCCTCGGGAAAGCCGATCTGCAGCAGGCCGGCCTCGGCCGCCTTGCGGTGCAGCTCCCGCGGCAGTTCGCCGGCGTGCTCCCAGCGCTCGACATGGGGAACGATCTCGCGCTCGACAAAGCGCCGGGCCTGATCGCGGAAGGACGCGTGGTCCGGGCCGTAGAAGAGAGTCTGGGTCACGGGAATGCCGGCGCTTCGGGCTGGGGGCAGGAGCGCAGACCTTAATGGCTTCGCGTCCCGGCTGCCAACGCCGGCGCGTCTGCTGCGCCCGCCGACTGCGGGCCCTGCGGCCCGCGCGTGCGCCTCAGCCGGCGGCCTGCAGCGTGTTGGCCATCAGCATGGCCACCGTCATCGGGCCGACGCCGCCGGGCACGGGCGTGATCCACGCCGCGCGCTCGCGCGCGGCCTCGAACTCGCAGTCGCCGACGAGCTTGCCCGAAGGCAGCCGGTTGATGCCGACATCGATCACCGTCGCGCCCGGCTTGATCCACGCGCCCTTGACCATCCCGGGCTTGCCGACGGCGACCACCAGGATGTCGGCGCGGGCGACCTCGCCGGGAACGTCGGCGGTGAAGCGATGGCAGCAGGTCGCGGTGGCGCCGGCGAGCATCAGTTCGAGCATCATCGGCCGGCCGACGTGGTTGCTGGCGCCGACCACCACTGCGGTGCGCCCCTTGAACGTTTCGCCGACCGAGCGCAACAGCTCCATCACGCCGTAGGGCGTGCACGGGCGCAGCACCGGCTGGCGCTGCGCGAGACGGCCGAGATTGTAGGGATGAAAGCCATCGACATCCTTGGTCGGCAGGATCCGCTCGGTGACCTGCGTCGCGTCGAGGTGCGCGGGCAGCGGCAGCTGCACGAGGATGCCGTCGATGCTGGCGTCGGCGTTGAGCGCGTCGATGGTGGCGAGCAGCTCGGCCTGGGTCACGCTGGCGTCGAGCTGGACCGGCAGCGAGCGGATGCCGACTTTCTCGCAGGCCTGGCGCTTGTTGCGGACGTAGACCTCGGAGGCCGGGTCGTTGCCGACGAGCACGGTGGCCAGTGCCGGTGCGCGCAGCCCGCGCTGGGCGCGCTCGGCGACGGCGCGGCGGACACGTTCATGCACGGCGGCGGCGACGGCTTTGCCGTCAATCAGTTGGGCGGTCAAGGCGGATAAGCCCCGGAGCTCTAGCAAGGGGCGCGTATTGTACGTCGCCCGGGGGCGTTTCTGCGGTGGCGCTTGCCGTAAACTACGCCGCCTTCCGATCACGACCCTTCCGTGCCTCAGCTGCAGATCGAACAGCTGTGCGTCAAGCGCAGCGACCGCGTACTCGTTTCCGGGCTGAGCTTTGCGCTGGGCGCTGGCGAGCTGCTGCACCTGCGCGGGGCCAACGGCTGCGGCAAGACCAGTCTGCTTGAAGTGATCGCGGGTCTGCGGCCGGTGGAGCAGGGCGCCATTCGCCGTGATCCGGAGGCGCTGGCGCTGCACTGGATTGGGCATCGCAATGCCCTCGCACTGCACCTGAGCGCGATCGAAAACCTGCAGTTCTGGTGCGGGCTCAACGGCGCCGACGGCAGGCAGGTGGGCGCGGCGCTGGAGCAGCTGCGGGTCCCGCCCGGTGCGCGGCGCCGGCCGGTGCGCACCCTGTCCGCCGGGCAGAAGCGCCGCAGCGCGCTGGCGCGGCTGCTGCTCGCACCGCGGCCCCTGTGGCTGCTCGACGAGCCGCTCGATGGTCTGGATCGCGACGGCATCGCCGTCTTCACGCAGATGCTGGCCACGCACTTGCGCGGCGGCGGCATGGTGCTCATGACCAGCCACCAGCCCCTGCCGGACGGCCTGCCGGCGGTGCGCGAGCTGGAACTGGTGCGGGAGGCGCGGGCGTGAGCGCGGTATGGGCGGTGCTGCGCCGCGAGCTGCAGCTGGCGGCGCGATCGAAGACCGAGTGGCTGATGCCGCCGTTCTTCCTGGTCGTGGTCGTGACCCTGTTTGGCCTGGGTGCCGAAGCCAACGATCCGCGACTGGTGGCGTTCACGCCCGCAATCCTGTGGGTCGCGTCGCTGCTCGCTGCGCTGCTGACGCTGGAACGACTGTTCCGCGGCGACTACGAAGACGGCACGCTCGAGCAGCTGTGTCTGGCGCCCGCGCCCCTGTACCTCGCGGTGCTGGCCAAGGTGTGCGCCCACTGGCTGCTGACCGGCCTGCCGCTGGTGGTGTTGGCGCTGCCGCTGGCCATCGGCCTGGGACTCGACGGTACGGTACTGAGCACGCTCGCGCTCGGCCTGGTTCTGGGCACGCCCTGCGTCAGCGCCATCGGCGGCTTTGTCGCCGCGCTGACGGTCGGACTGCCGCGCGGCGGATTGCTACTGCCGGTGCTGGTGCTGCCATTGATCACCCCGGTGGTGATCTTCGGCGCAGGCGCGGTGCGCAGCGCCGCGCAAGGTCTGGACGCCAGCGCTCCGTTATACTTCCTGGCCGCCATCCTGGCCTTGTCCCTGAGCCTGATTCCCTGGGTTGGCAGCGCCGCCCTACGCAACGCCTTCGACTGATACCTTCCAAAGCTGCCATGTGGACGTGGTTCCATCGCCTTGCGTCGCCGCCGTACTTCTTCCGGCTTGCCGAACGCTGGGCGCCGTGGTGGGAGCTCGAGCGCGCGCTGGCGCTGGCCTGCATGGAGATGCTCGACGCCGAGTGCGCGGCCGAACACCTGCTGCGCGTGGTGGCCGAGCGCCCGCTGGACCTCAACGCGCGCCTGGACTGTGCCGTGGCGCTCTCGATGGACGGCCGACCGGCCGAGGCCGTGGCGCAGCTCGACGCGATCGAGGCCGTGCAGCCCGGCCGCCGCGACGTGCGCCGCCTGCTGGCCATGGAGCTCGCGCGCCTGGGCGACCCGCGCGCCGGCCCGCTGCTCGACGAGCTGCTCGCCGCCGACCCTGACGACGAGAAGCTGCGCGCCTTCCAGGGCCCGGGCCCCTACCCCGCGCCCGAGGTGCGCTACCAGGTCCATGGCGGACTGGACGACGGGGAGCACGACGATCATTGAGCGGGGATGGTGGTTGGACCTTGTGGTTGTAGAGCACCGCGGAGGGCGCGGAGGAGACGCGGAGAGCACGGAGAAGAAGCAGAGAACAGAACGCTCGAGTCG
>JBFHQK010000139.1:0-7396 GCA_041592255.1 Fontimonas sp. | reverse complement strand
GCCGAGGCCGGCACCACCGTGCCGCCATCGAAGCGCCACTCATGCACGCGCGAATAGCGGTTGTCGCTGAAGGTTTCGTCGGCGCCGCGCTGCCAACACACGGTCGCCCGATAGATGTGCACCGCACTCATCACCTGTCCTCCCGTGTCGCCGCCGCGTTCACGCCGCCCGTGAGGCGTCCGCCAGATCGAAGAATGCCGCGACCGCGGCGCGCTGCGCGGCGGCATCGGTCAGTCCGTTCACCGTGCGCCAGAAAGTCCCGCTGTCGGGATGGTCCTGGCAGTACCACTGAATGTGCTTGCGCGCGACACGCACGCCGCGGCCCTCGCCGTAGAACGCATACAGCGCGTCGAGATGCTCGAGCAGCCAGTGGCGGATCTCGAACCGCGTCGGCGGCGCGCCGCAGTCACCGCTGCCCAGAAACCGCGCGATCTCGCGAAACAGCCACGGCCGGCCCTGCGCCGCGCGCCCGATCATCACCGCATCCGCGCCGGTTGCGGCCAGCACCGCCTGCGCCTTGTGCGCGGAGTCGATGTCACCGTTGGCGATGACCGGAATGCGCACACGCGGCTTGATCGCGGCGATCGTCTCGTACTCGGCGGCACCGCTGTAGTGATCCTCGCGGGTCCGTCCGTGCACCGCCAGCGCGCTGATCCCGCAGTCTTGGGCAATGCGCGCGATCGCCACCCCGTTGCGCTGCGCGCGCAGGTAGCCGGTGCGGATCTTCAGGGTCACCGGCACTTCGACGGCGCCGACCACGGCGCTGCAGATGCGCGCGACCAGCGCCTCGTCGCGCAGCAGCGCCGAGCCGGCATCGACCCGGCAGACCTTCTTCGCCGGGCAGCCCATGTTGATGTCGATGATCTGCGCGCCATGTGCCACGTTGAAGCGCGCCGCGGCCGCCATCTGCTGCGGATCGTAACCCGCGATCTGCACCGAAATCGGTCCCGGCTCGCCGGCGTGATCGCGGCGCAGCCGCGACTTGTCCGTGTGCCAGAGGCTGGCGTCCGAGGTGGTCATCTCCGACACCGCGAGTCCGGCGCCGAGTTGCCGGCACAGCTGCCGGAACGGGCGGTCGGTGACGCCGGCCATCGGTGCGAGCACCAGCGGCGGATCGATCAGATAAGGGCCGATGTACATGCGCGCTATTGTCGCCGATGGACGCCGGAGGCGCCCGGCCGGCACGCTCAGCGCGGGTGACCGCGGCGCAGCGCGTCGGCGCGCGTGGCCGGCGGCAGCGTCTGCATCACGCGACGATCATGGGCCGGCACGATGGTCAGATGCGGCACCGCGCGCTGCAACAGGTGAATCCGGGCCAGCAGCGCACGCACCGCCGCGGCGTCTTCATCGACCAGTTGCCGCGACAGCCACGGGCGTTCCGCGGGCTGCTCGACGCCCTCGCGTTGCCAGGCGAGATCGCCAATCAGCGCGTAGCTGCGGCCATCCGGCGCATGAATGAAGGCAACGATCGATCCCGGCGTGTGGCCGCCGGCCGGAACCAGCACGACCGAGCCATCCCCGAACACGTCATGGCTCCTGGCAAAGCCCCAGTAAGGCCCGCCGTCGAAGCCGTAGACGCGATAGTCGAGCGCCCCCAGATCCCGCGCCAGCCGGGTTGCGGGGTGTCCGCTGCGGATGAAGTCGAGCTCCGCCTGCGTGATCCAGACCGGCAGCCCGCGCAGGTCGTCGAGCCCGGACACGTGATCCCAGTGCGCGTGCGTGAGCACGACACCCTTGATGCGATCCAGGGCAACACTCGCGCCCGCCAGCTGGTCGACGACCGCGGTCTCCGGCGTCAGCTGCGAGACGCGGCGCACCAGCGCCGGCAGCGTCTTGGCATGTTGCGCCAGATTGCGGCCGAACCCGGCATCGAACAGCAGCGTGCCGGCCGGGTGCTCGACGATGACCACATCCATGCCGAACACGCGGTCCTCGAACGCGCCGCCGCGATAGGCCAGTGCAGCCTGGGACGCCATGCGACCGGCGTGCAGCACGCCGACGCGCATGTCGGCCGGCGGGCGCGGCGCGGCAGCGGCAAGCCGCAGCTCGCCGGCAGCCGGCACCGACAGCACAGTGGGCACAAAGCTCCACAGCAGCGCCGCGGTCGCGACCAGCGACCCTGCCAGCAGGAGGCGGATCATGCGCGCGGCTCAGAAGGCATCGACGGGCATGCCCAGGCAGGTGTCGTCCATGCGCAGCAGCAGCTGCGCCAGACGCTCCGCACGCGGCAGCTCGTAGCGGAAGAAGTAGCGCGCGGCCCGCAGCTTGCCTGCGTAGAAGACCGCATCGACGGCGCCCGCGCCTGCCTGCGCCGCCTGCGCGCAGCGCGCCTGGCGCAGCCACTGCCAGGCCACCACGGTATGGCCGAGCATCTCCAAGTAGGCACTGGCGTTGGCCAGGAACAGTTCGATCCGGCCGCTGGCGGCGGTGACGCCCAGCGCCCGCGTCGTCTGCTCGACGGCAGCCAGCACCGCCGTCAGCGTCTGCGTCAGCTCGTTCAGCTCAGGCAGCGCCGTGGCCAGCGCTAGGTCGTCGCGGATGCGCGCGAGCAGCAGCCGCAGCGCGGCGCCGCCGTTCATCATCACCTTGCGCCCCAGCAGGTCCAGCGCCTGGATGCCGTTGGTGCCCTCGTGGATCGGATTGAGGCGATTGTCGCGGTAGAGGCGCTCGACCGGATAGTCGCGCGTGTAGCCGTAGCCGCCCAGCACCTGGATCGCCAGCTTGTTGGCTTCGAGGCAGAACTCGCTGGGCCAGGCCTTGGCAATCGGCGTCAGCAGATCGAGCAGCAGCGCCAGCTCCTGGCGCTGGGCCGGATCGTCGGCCACCGCGGCGCGGTCAACCAGGCTGGCGCAATGCAGGCACAGCGCAAGCCCGCCTTCGACGTAGCTCTTCTGTTGCAGCAGCATGCGCCGCACATCCGCGTGCTCGATGATCATGACCTGTGGCGACGCCGGATCCTTCGCCGCCAGCGCACGGCCCTGCGGGCGGCTGCGCGCGTAGTCGAGCGACGACAGGTAGCCGGCATAGCCCAGCATGGCCGCGCCCAGACCGACGCCGATGCGCGCCTCGTTCATCATGTGGAACATGCAGGCCAGCCCCTGGTTGGGCGCGCCGACCAACTCGCCGCAGCAGGGCTCGTGCTCGCCGAAGCTGAGTACGGTGTTGACGGTGCCGCGGTAGCCCATCTTGTGATTGAGACCCACCAGGCGCACGCCGTTGCGCCGCCCGAGTCGCCCGTCGTCGCCGACCTCGAACTTGGGCACGATGAACAGCGAGATACCCTTGGTGCCCGCGGGTGCACCCTCGATGCGCGCCAGCACCAGGTGCACGATGTTCTCCGACAGCTCGTGCTCGCCGCCGGAAATCCACATCTTGTTGCCAACCAGGTGGTAGCGGCCATCGCCCTGCGGCACTGCGCGGGTGCGGATGTCGCCCAGCGACGACCCCGCCTGCGGCTCCGACAGGCACATCGTGCCGAAGAAGCGCCCGGCGAGCATCGGCTGCATGTAGCGCGCCTGCTGCCCGGCGCTGCCGTGAGCGCGCAGCAGGTTTGCCGCAGCCGCGGTCAGGAACGGGTAGCCGCAGGTGCCGGCATTGGCCGCCGTGAAGATGCCCTGCACCGCCGACGTCACCGTGTACGGCAGCTGCATGCCGCCGTGCTCCAGATCGAAGGCCGCGGACAGAAAGCCGCCGTCGATATAGGCATCGAGCGCGGCCTTGACCTCGGGAATCAGGCGCACGCGCTCGCCGTCGAACTCGGGCTCGATGGCATCGAGCTTGGCCGCGTGCGGCTGGAACTGCGCTTCGGCGAGCGTGTGCGCCGCATCGATCACGGCGTCGAACGTGGCTCGATCGTGGTGGGCGTAGCGGGGGGCGGCGGTCAGTGCATCGATCTGCAGCAGCTCGTAGAGCAGGAAGTCGAGATCGCGTCGGTTGATCAGATGCGGCATGGACAGGGTACGCTCGGGTCTGCCGGCACCATAGCAGGGCGTCGGCGACCGCTGCATCCGTGCGTCGCCGCCGCGGCGCAATGAATCACGCACACCTGACGAGTATTGCCGATGCCTCCGACCTCCCCGGTGACCGTTTCGGCGCCCACGGCGCGCCTGCTGATGCTGGAAACCCGTGCCGTGGCCGAGGTCGGGCTGGCGCCACTGCGCCTGCGCCGGCTGCGCGCGCAGCTGCCACGCGGTGACGGGCACGCGGTGATGGTGATTCCCGGCTTTGGCGCCGGGGATGCCGCCACGCGTCCGCTGCGCCGGGTGCTGACGTTTCTCGGCTACCGCTGCTGCGGCTGGGGTCAGGGCATCAACCTGGGCATGCGCGCGCCGATCAAGACCGCGCTGGGCATCCGCCTGGAACAGCTGCACGCGCACCACGGACCGGTGAGCCTGATCGGCTGGAGCCTGGGCGGCGTCTTCGTGCGCGAGCTGGCGCGCGCGTCTCCGGCGCGCGTGCGCCGCGTGTTCACGCTGGGCAGCCCGATCAACCTCAGCCCGGACGCCAACAATCTGATGGCGCTGTTCCGCCTGATCAACCCGGGGCGGCCGGCGCGGTCGGATCATGAAGGCTTTCTGCGCCGCGTCCTGCCGCCGCCGGTGCCCTGCACGGCGATTTACACGCGCAGCGACGGCATCGTCGCCTGGCCCTGCTGCTGCGAGCCCCCGGCAAGCCACACGGAAAATGTCGAGGTGCGCGGCAGCCACCTGGGCCTGCCGGTGAATCCCGAGGTCATCCGCACCATCGCCGAGCGCCTGGCGCGCGTCCCCGGATAACGCCGTCCGCGCGCCGGATCAGCCGGTCGCAGCCCCGCAGACGGCGCCGAGCACGCGGTCCGGACCGGCCTGGCGTACACGCTCCGCGGCCTCGGCGCTGCGCAGCAGCAGCGTGCCCGCAAAGCCCAGCGCATTGATGCCCACCCCCTCCCAGGCCGCGCCGCACCGCGGCACCGCCATCAGCCAGCGACGTGTCATCAGCCAGTTGTAGCCTTCGCAGGGACGGTCGGCGCAGCCGGCATCGAGTCCGATCGCCGCCAGCAGACGCACGTAGTGCTCATGCAGCGCGGCGGCACCTCCCGACGGCATCGCACTCACTGCATGCGGGAACGGCAGTGCGTCGGCACGCGGCTGCCGCTGCACCAGCGCCACTTCGATCGCCGCTTCGACCGGCAGCTCGGCGTGCCCCGGCACCAGCGTGCGCGGCACCGCCTGCAGGTGCTTGTGCGGCTGAGTGCCGCCTGCGCGCCGTCCGCCGTTGTAGAACACCAGCGCGTCGGACTGGTCCAGCACCCGCAGCGCGGCATCGAAGTCACCGACGTCCAGCGGCGCATGCTGGGGCTCGAAATCCTCGGTGACGATCAACAAGTGCCCGGCCACCACCGGATATTTGTTGAGCAGCAGCACATGCCGCGGCAGCGCGTGCGCGACATAGAGCGCCGGGTCGTAGGGCAGAAACGGATTGGCGGCGGGCTGCCGGGCCACCGCGGCGTCCTTGCGCAGCAGCGTATCCACCACGCGCAGGACGTAGCGGATGCCGGACGATTCGACGAACTCGCAGCGGCTGCTGATCGGCTGCAGCGCGCCGCAGGCCCGCGCCGCGGTGCCGACTTCGGCCACCAGCGCGGAGAGCGCGCCGGGCGCAAGCGCGTCCAGGCGGCGTTCGCGCCAGCGCGGATCGGTCATGCCTGTGCTTCCAGGGGCAGAGTCAGGCGAGCATAGCCGGCACACCAACAAAAAACCCGCCGGCGAGGCGGGTCTTGAGTGCAGCGGTCGACCGCCTCAGGCGTCGAACGACGGATCCAGCGCCTCGAGCTCCATCTTCGGCTGCTGCACCGCGGGCAGGTCCACTTCATCGAGGACCCCGCGGCCGACGTGGCCGTCAGCGATCTCGCGCAGCGACAACACCGTCGACTTGTGATTGCCCCAGGGCAAGTGCGCCTCGGCGCCGCGGGCGAGCTGGCGTGCGCGCTTGGCCGCGACCAGCGTGAGATCGAACTGATTGGGGATCTTGACGAGGCAGTCTTCTACCGTGACTCGGGCCATGATTACACCGCGCAGCAACAAAATTGGCCGCGCAGTGTAGCGAACTGGCGCCTATTTCGCCAGCAGATCGGCGATCAGCGGGGCCAGCGCCGCGGTCTGCTGCTGGGCGCGGAGCCGGTGCGCGACAAAAACCGCCGCGAGCTGGTCAAGTGCACGCTCGAAAACATCGTTGACCACGACGTAGTCGTACTCGTCGTAGTGCGACATCTCGCGCCTGGCGTCGGCCATGCGGCGGGTGATCGTCGCCTCATCATCCTGGCTGCGCCCCCGCAGCCGGCGCTCCAACTCGGCCAGTGACGGCGGCAGAATGAAAATGCCCTGCGCCTGCGGCAGCAGCGCACGCACCTGGCGCGCGCCCTGCCAGTCGATATCGAGAATCACGTCGCGCCCGCTGTCCAGCAGCTCCTCGGTACGTGCACGCCCGGTGCCATAGCGACGCCCGAAGACTTCGGCGTGCTCGAGAAAGGCGCCGCGTCCGATCATCTCGACGAACACCGACTCGTCGACGAAATGATAGTGCACGCCATCGGTCTCGCCGCTGCGCGGCCGGCGCGTCGTGTACGACACCGAAATCGTCGCCTCGATGCCGCACGCGGACAGTCGCGGCAGCAACGCACGCGTGAGACTGGTCTTGCCGCCCCCGCTGGGCGCCGAAACAATGAAAAGATTGCCTTTAGTCATGACTACTCTGTAGCGACGTCTGCACGCAGGCGTTGCGCGCCTCACTCGATGTTCTGCACATGTGCAGCAATGGCGCAGATATCCATGTTTATATGCATGACCTTATGAATAACATGCATACTCATGCGCTCGCTTTTGCATGCGCTTCGCCAATCCGGCAGCCGCCCCCTCCGCCAGGCGACGTGGTCGAAGGAGACCGCGTGCGCTCACGGCGCGTCGCTGCAGCACCCAAGCAGAAGGGCTCACGCGCTCCGGGCAAACGGCAGCATAGCGCACCAGCCACCCCGCCGAACTCGATGTCCCGCGAATCAACGTGTTCCTCGCCACACCCAAGCGTCGCGACGCATCGAAAGCGGAGCTCCTGCATCGTTCCCCTTGAGCCAGAAAGCTTATTGCGGATCAATGGCGGTCGCATCTCATGAGGTGGCTATGCGATCCAACCGCCTAGTTGTGCTGGCGACACGCGCTCCGAGGTATTCCGCTGTCGCCAGGTCAGACGGATGCAGATCGCCTTCGGCGCTGTGGGCGATCAATCCGCTCTGAGCGCCCAGTCGATTGCGTCCCTGGGCGTCGTAGCCTCCCGGAAGGTTGAGGCTCACCCAGAGCATGCCGTGCTGGTTCGCAAAGATACTCAGGTACTGGATCGTGTTGAGCTGGTCACCGCTGAGATTGGT
>JBFHQK010000138.1:0-7400 GCA_041592255.1 Fontimonas sp. | reverse complement strand
GGGTCGACGAGGTCTACCGGGTCGGCGGCGCCCAAGCGATCGCGGCGCTGGCCTACGGCACCGAGACCATCGCCCCAGTGGACAAGGTGGTCGGTCCCGGCAACGCCTACGTCGCCGCCGCCAAGCGCGCGGTGTTCGGCAAGGTCGGCATCGATTCGATCGCGGGGCCGTCGGAGATCGTCGTCATCAGCGACGGGGCCAGCGATCCGCGCTGGCTGGCGATGGATCTGTTCTCGCAGGCCGAGCATGGCGAGGATTCGGAGGCGATCCTGATCTCGCCCGATGCGGCGTTCCTCGATCGTGTCGCCGAGGCGATGCAGGAGCGGGTGCAGACGCTGCCGCGCGCCGGCATTGTCGCGGTCTCGATCCGCGAGCGCGGCGCGCTGATCCACGTGCGCGACCTCGACGAGGCCTGCGCGGTGGCCAACCACATCGCGCCCGAGCATCTGGAGCTGGCGGTCGACGACGCGCGTGCGTGGCTGCCGCGGATCCGTCATGCCGGTGCGATTTTCATCGGCCGTCACACCCCCGAGGCCTTCGGCGACTACTGTGCCGGCCCCAACCACGTGCTGCCGACGTCGCGCGCTGCGCGCTTTTCCAATCCGCTGGGCGTCTACGAGTTCCAGAAGCGCAGCAGCCTGATCGAGTGCACCCCGGAAGGGGCGCGACCGCTGGCGGTGATCGCCGGCTGCATCGCCGATGCCGAGGGGCTGCAGGCGCACGCGCAGTCGGCGCGCGACCGCGGGTGAACCGTCCGGCGCCTCACGGCGCGCACAGCGGCGGCTGGCGGCCGTCCTCCTGCTGCGCAAGCAGGATTGCCAGCAGCGTGCCCGGATCGGCCAGCGGCGGCTGCGTCAGCGCGGCGAGCGGATCGCCGGCGTCGCGCGACAGCGTCCAGCAGGCCTGGGCGATGCGGATCAGGCCGAGTGTGGCGTAGAGCTCGGTGTCGAGCACCGCGCGCTCGCCGAAATGGCGCGCCAGGAATGCCTGCACCGCTGCCGGCTGCTGTGCACGCTGCTGCCAGGTCGGCTCCGGCACCTTGACCGCGGCGCGGAAGTAGCGCGGATACAGGTCCAGGCCGCGCGCACGGCGCTCCTGACGCAGGCCATCGGTTGAATGCAGCTCCAGCTCCAGCGGCGTGCCGTCGACGTCGATGCGCAGCGTCGCCGGCGAGCAGTAGGGGTTGAAGTCGCGCAGCTGCGCGGCATGGCCGTCAATCGTGCCGGCGTAGGCGAAATCTTCGGGCAGGCCGCGATGCGGCCCCGGCAGCGGCAGCAGGCGGCCCTGCAGCGGCGCGCCGGTGATGACGAAACGCCAGTCGCCGGCATCGAGGTCGGCCTGGTCCTTCTCCCAGTAGCCGGTGTTGCCGCTGGCGTCCATGCCTTCGACGCGCATCAGGCGGTGCTCGGTGCCCGGTGGCAGCTTGCGCAGGCTGATGCGGTCGGTGATGCGGCCGGGCACGCGGGGGTGGCGGATCCAGTCCGGCGGCGGCAGCTGGATCTTGGGCTGCTCGACGCCGCGCTGGTCCTGCCAGCTGTAATCGAGGAACACCGAATTGCCGCCGGAGACATCGAACTCGTAGAGCCGCGTATAGATCTCGCCCTGGTGGCTCACCACCATCGCCGTCGAGCCGCTGCCGCTGAGGCCGGCCATCACCACGGTGCCGCGCTCGGGGCCGCAGACCTCGCGGCTTTCGTCCATCGGCAGCCACGGATCGATGTAGGTGATGCGCAGGCCGTCGCCGCGCAGCTGGTACATGTTGAGGATGCCGGCCGGCGCCTGCCGGTAGCCGCCGCCGTCGACGAAGTACTCGTCGCTGCCGGTCAGGTGGGTCGTGGCCCAGTCGCGCACGTCATCGAAGATCCAGCCGCCCAGGTCGGCCCAGAAGAATGGGCCCCAGCGTCGCGTCCAGCCGCCGGCGCCGATCGCGCCATTGACGTAATCGAGCGTGTAGATCTGGCGTGCCGCGTTGGTCGCGATCAGCACCGTGCCGTCGGCGGAGATTTCGCTGACCTGGCCGTCCAGGCAGCGCGGGATGCGCAGCTGGCGCCAGGGCTCGTCGACGCCGGTGGTTTCGCGGTTGGCCTTGATGTAGATGCGGCCGTCATGCACGACGTAGTAGAGATTGCCGTCGTAGGACTGGCGCGCACCGCGCAGAGGCACGTCGCGGGGCAGCTGGCGGGCGATGTCCGGCGGCGCCTCGGGGCCGCCTTCGATCGGGCTGTACTGCTCGGCATCAAGCAGCGACGGGGTCAGCAGGCCGGTCGTGCCGGCGTAGTCTTCCGGGCACAGCACATCGGGAGCGCTGCGGATGCCGGGAAAGCGGGATTCCAGCATCGAGGTGTCGCGTACCGCCGGTGCTGCGTCGTCGGTGTTCGGCGCGCTGCTGCTGCCACAGGCAGCGAGCAGCGCGCACAGCGGCATGGCGACAGAGAAGGCAAGGCGCACGGGGATCGGCTCGTGGGAATGAAGCCGCCAGTGTATGCGCAGGCGCTACCGCGCCGCGGATTGGCGTCGGCGCGCCGGCATCAAGCGGGGCGGGGCGCGCCGTCCGGCGCTGCGATCAGACGCCGCAAGGCCCGGTAGCCCTCCACCAGCCGCGGCCCCGGCCGTCCGAGATAGGCCTCGCTGATGGCGTGCACGCGTCCTGCGCGCACTGCCGGCACCGCGCCCCAGCCGTCGCGCCGGAGCACGATCTCGGCGCGATACTTGTCGACCGGAACCCCGCACCAGGACATGACGATGGCATCCGGCGGCGCGGCCAGCGCGTCGATCGTCACCGCTGCGCTCTTGTCCGCCACCTGCGCGAGCACATTGCGGCCGCCGGCGCGCTCGATCAGGTCGTGCACCCAGGATTGGCGCGCGGCGCCGATCACCGGCTTGGGCCACCACTCGACGAGGATGCGCGGCGCATCGGGGGTGACGGTCACGGCGGGCATCGCCGTCTGCATCCGCTGTGCAAGCTGCACCCCGCGTTCGGCGACCCCCAGCGCCTGGGCAATGCTGCGGATGGACGCAAACACATCCTCGAGGCTGAGCGGGTCGACCACCAGGCAGTGCAGCCCGGCGCTGCGCAGTGCCGCGACGATGCGCTCGTGGCCGGGCACGGTCAGCGAGGTCAGAACAAGGTCGGGCGCGAGCCGGCGCACGGCGTCGACGTCGAGTTCGAGATCGCGCCCGAGCCGCGGCAGCGCGCGCACGATCTCGGGCGGAAAGTCCGAGTCGCTGTCGACCGCGACCAGCTGCGCCGCGCAGCCGAGTGCGCAGACGATCTCGGTGTTCGAGCAGGTGTGCGCAACGACGCGCACGGCGCTTCAGCGCTCGAGCGCGGCCAGCGCCCGCGGACTGTGGCGCTGCCATGCGGCGCGCAGCAGCGCGGCGATCGGAGCGCCGATGCCGGGCAGCCGCCCATCAAAGCGGATCACGTAGTCGACCGCCGTCGTCGCGCCATCGGCACGGAACTCGATGGTGCCGAGGTGGTTGCGCAGCGGGCTGCCGCGGCTGATCGTGTACTCGATCCGCCGCTGCGGCTCGAAGGTGACGATGGTTTCGTCAAATGACAGCGGGCCGGGACCGATGCGCCGCACCGAGCCGCGGCCATGGGGATCGCCGTCGCCGGCCTTGATGACCGTGCAGCGGCCGCCAAACAGCGTCGCGAAGCGCTCGTGATCGGCGAAGAAGGCAAAGACCTGCTCGAGTGGCGCGCGTACGCGCGCCTGCAGGCGCACTTCGTGGGCGGGCATGAAACATCCTTGGAGCGTGATGGACCGGTCGGCACTCTAAACCGCGGCGATGGAATCGGCGATAATGGACGCGGGAGTCGGCCGGGCAATCGCTGTCGCGCTGTGCGCGGTGGAGGAAAGTCCGGGCTCCGCAGGGCAAGGTGCCAGGTAACGCCTGGGCGGCGCGAGCCGACGGAAAGTGCAACAGAGAGCAGACCGCCGAAGCTTCCGCAAGGAAGCTGGCAAGGGTGAAACGGTGCGGTAAGAGCGCACCGCGAGTCCGGCAACGGACCGGCACGGCAAACCCCACCTGGAGCAAGACCAAATAGGGAAGGTGTGCGTCTTCGGGCGCACGACACGCGGCCCGCGTGCCTTCCGGGTAGGTCGCTCGAGCGCCGCGGCGACGCGGCGCCTAGAGGAATGATTGTCGGGACGCGCAAGCGTTCGCACAGAACCCGGCTTACAGGCCGACTCCCCACTTCCCACCGGTCGGCAGCCGCCGCAGGCTGCCGCTCCGCCCCTGGGCGTGAGCGGCGGTGACGCCGCAATCTCAGCTCATGCTTTAAGAGATGTGCGTAATCCCTTGTTTTCCATACGTATCATCAAACCGGCGAGCTTGCGGTCATAAGCCTATGTTTTCCCGAATGTTTTGCCCGTAACTGTGCTTGCGGGGGCAGTTCCGCAGGCGTATAGTGGCCGCGAGTGGTGCAAAGTGGGGGAATGTGGGGAGGTTCCACGGTTACGGCCATGTTCACGGGCACACATCAACTGGCGGTGGATGAGAAGGGGCGGATCGCGATCCCGGCCCGCTTTCGTCAGCTGCTGGCTGAACAGAGTGAATCCCAGCTGGTCATTACCAGAGGGCCGAATCCCTGCCTTGAGATCTACCCTCGCCCCGAGTTCGAGCGCATCGTGCGCGATATCCAGCAGATCGAAGACCAAGTGATCGCGGAGCAACTGAAGCAGGTCTTTGTCGGTTCCGCGGTCGAAACCGAGCTGGACAAGCAGGGGCGGATCGTGCTGCCGCCGATGCTGCGCAAGCGGATGCGCATTGACGCCGTGGCCATGCTGATGGGGCAGGACACGCGGTTCGATCTGTGGCCGCAGGCCGAGTGGGAAGTCCGCTTCGGCGACGGCGTGGATCTGCCGCCGGCGCTGAACGATGCCTTCCGGAACCTGCGACGGTGAGGGGCGCAGATGGCATACGACTGCCCGCCCACCGATCGCTTCGCTGGGTCTGATCCGCGCATGATCGCCCACCGGCCGGTGATGCTCGACGAAGCGATCTCCGGCCTCGCCCTGCGTGCCGGCGGCATCTACCTGGACTGCACCTTCGGGCGCGGCGGGCACAGCCGCGCCATACTCGAACAGCTCGATGCGCTGGGCGACGGGATGCTGCACGCCCTTGACCAGGATCCCGAGGCGGTGGCGCACGCGCATGCCGCCTTCGCGGCGCAGCCGCGTTTCGCCATCCACCGGCGCAACTTCGGCGAACTGGCGCAGTTCGCGGCCGAACACGCACTCCGCGGGCGCATCGACGGCATCCTGATGGACCTGGGCGTGTCGTCGCCGCAGTTCGACACCGCCGCGCGCGGCTTCAGCTTCGCCAAGGACGGCCCGCTCGACATGCGCATGAACCCGCAGGCCGGCGAGTCGGCGGCGCAATGGCTGGCGCGTGCGCCGGAGGCCGAGATCGCCGATGTGATCTGGCGCTACGGCGAGGAGCGCAACAGCCGGCGCATCGCGCGCCGGATCGTCGACACCCGCGGCGCGTCGCCGATCACGACCACCGCGCAGCTGGCGGCCTTGATCGCCGCAGTGCCCGGACCGCGCAGCCGCAGCATCCATCCGGCGACGCGCAGCTTCCAGGCGATCCGCATCCATATCAACCGCGAGCTCGAGATGCTGGAAGCGGCGCTGGCCGCGGCGCTCGACGTGCTCGCGCCGGGCGGGCGTCTGGTCGTGATCAGCTTCCACTCGCTCGAGGACCGCATCGTCAAGCACCGGCTGCGCGACGCCGCGCGCGCCGAAATGCCGCGCGTGAAGCTGCTCGGCAAGCAGTTTCCGTCTCCGGCCGAGTGCGCGCAGAACCCGCGTGCGCGCAGCGCCGTGCTGCGCATCGCCGAACGGCTGCCGGAGAGGTCCGCATGAGGCGCGGGGCCTTGCTCGTGCCGCTGTTTCTGTCGCTGGCGGTGATCGCATCGGCGCTTGCGGTGGTGCGCACCAAGCACGAGAACCGGGCGCTGGTCGCCGATCTGGAGTCGCGGCGCGTCGAGCGCGAGCGTCTGGAGATGGAGTGGGCCCAGCTGCAGCTCGAAGAGGCGACGCTGGCGCACAACAACCGCATCGACAAGCTTGCGCGCGAGCAGCTCGGCATGACCGAGCCGCGTGACTACGTGATCGTGAGCGCGCGGCCGTGAGCGCATTGCGCAATCTCAGCGCGGAACCGGTCGGTCGCTGGCGCCGCGGCCTGGTCCTGGGCCTGATGTCGGTGGGCGCGGTCCTGGTCCTGGGCCGCGCGTTCCAGCTCCAGGTCCTGGAGCGCGACTTTCTCACCCGCGAGGGCAACAAGCGGCATATCCGCACGATGACGATTCCGGCGCATCGCGGCGCGATCCTGGATCGCCGCGGTGAGCCGTTGGCGCTGTCGGCGCCGGTCGAGGCGATCTGGGTCGTGCCCTCGGCACTGCTCGATTCGCCCCGGCACGTCACCGCGCTGGCGAAGCTGCTGGACCGCAAGCCGTCGGAGTTCGAACATTTCCTCAAGGCGCGCGCCGATCGCAAGTTCGTCTATGTCAGCGACCCGCTGTCGCCGGCCGAAGCCAAGCGCATTCTCTCGCTCGGTGCGCCGGGGGTGTTTTCCGAGCCCTCCTACGCCCGCTATTACCCGGCGGGCGAAGTGGCGGGCCAGCTGGTCGGCTTCTGCGGGCGCGACGGCGACGGACTCGAGGGCATCGAGAAAGCGCAGGAGACCTTGCTGGCCGGTCGCACCGGCGAGCGCCGGGTGATCCGCGATCGCGCCGGACGTGTCGTCGACGACAGCCTGGAATCCCGCGAAGCGCAGCCGGGCGAGGATGTGCGCCTGTCGATCGACCTGCGCATCCAGTACCTGGCCTATCGCGAGCTCAAGAACGCCGTGGCCCAGCACAAGGCGCGCGGCGGGGTCATCGTCGTCGCCGACAGCGCCACCGGCGATGTGCTCGCAATCGCCGCACAGCCGGGATTCAATCCGAACAACGCGGGTGAGCGGGTCTCCAAGGGGACGCGCAACCGCGCGATCGTCGATTCCTTCGAGCCGGGCTCGACGGTCAAGCCGCTGCTGGTGGCGCAGGCGCTCGAACTCGGCATCTACCAGCCTTCGAGTCTGGTCGATACCACGCCGGGCACGCTCAAAGTCGGAGCGCTGACGGTGCGCGACGTGCATCCGCAGGGCGTCGTCGATCTCGCGCAGCTGCTGAGCAAGTCCAGCAATGTCGGGGCGGCGAAGATCGGCATGACGCTGGGGCCGGAGGCCGTATGGTCCGGCTACCAGCGCTTCGGTCTGGGCGAGCCGGTCTACACCGGTTTTCCCGGCGAGGTGTCGCCGCTGCTGCGCCACTTCAGTGACTGGGGGCAGATCGCGACGGCAACGGCGTCCTACGGTTACGGCTTCTCGCTCAACGCGCTGCATCTGCTGCG
>JBFHQK010000137.1:0-7490 GCA_041592255.1 Fontimonas sp. | reverse complement strand
ATCTCGCCGAGGGCATCGGCCCCGGCCAGCACGGTGTGGGTTGCGCCCAGCGTCCGCGCCAGTTCGAGTTTCGCCGGCAGCACGTCGATGGCGACGATGGGGTCGGCGCCGGCGGCGACCGCGCCCAGCAGCGCGGCAAGGCCGACGCCCCCCATGCCCAGGATCGCGACGCTCTGGCCCGGGCGCACGCCCGCCGTGTTGATCACGGCGCCGACGCCGGTCATGACCGCGCAGCCAAACAGCGCGGCAATCTCGGGTGTCAGGTCAGGGTCGATGCGGACCGCCGAGCGCGCCGACACCACGGTGTATTCGGCGAACGCGGATACGCCCAGGTGGTGATGGAGCGCGCCGCCGTCAGCGCCGTGCCAGCGGCGCGCGCCCGACAGCAGCGCGCCGGCGACATTGGCGCGGGCGCCGGGTTCGCACAATGCCGCGCGGCCCTCGGCGCAGTATTCGCAGTGGCCGCAGCTCGGCACGAAGGCGAAGACCACCGCATCGCCCGTCGTGAAGCCCGGGGTGTCCGCACCCGTCTCGACCACCTCGCCGGCGGCCTCGTGTCCCAGCACCATCGGCATCACACGCGGGCGTGAGCCGTCGATCACCGACAGGTCCGAGTGGCACAGGCCGGCGGCGCGCACCCGCACCAGCAGCTCGCCGGGGCCGGGCGGGTCGAGTTCGACCTCGCCGATGCGCAGCGGCCTGGAGCGGGCGTATGGCGCCGGCAGTCCCATCTGGCTCAAAACGGCAGCGCGGACCCGCATGGTTCAGGCCTCCGGCTCAGGGGTGGTGTGCAGGCGCTCGAGGGCGGAGCGCAGCGGCTCCGGCAGCGGGGTCGGGCGGCGCGTGCTGCGATCGACGAACACGTGCACGAACCAGCCCTCGGCGGCGGCCGCCTCGGCGCCTTCGCGGAACAGTGCGATTTCGTACCGCACGCTGGAGCGGCCGAGGTGCGCCACGCGCAGGCCGGCGTCGACCGCGTCGGGAAAGGCAAGCGCATCGAGAAAGCGGCAGTGCGATTCGGCGCAGACACCGATGCGGTCGCCGCGATGGATGTCCAGCCCGCCGCTGCGGATCAGGTAGCTGTTGATGGCGGTGTCGAAGTAGCTGTAGTACTCGACGTTGTTGACGTGGCCGTAGACATCGTTGTCCTTCCAGCGCGTGCTGATGCGCTGGAAGTGCGGATAGTCGCTGCGCAGCGGGGAACGGGTCACGCCGGTGGTCCGTAAGAATCGGTGGGATGATGATCCTAGGCTCGCGCGTGCGCGACGGCAAAGCGCGGCCCTACCGCGCGCTGCCGCCGTGAACCACAATCGGCGACACGCCGAACGCCATGCAAGGAGGGGACGCCGATGTCGCTACCGCTACAGGGCCAGATGATGGATGCGCCGCTGCTGATTTCGTCGCTGCTGGAGCACGCGCAGCGATACCACGGTGATACCGAAATCGTGTCGCGCACGGTCGAGGGGCCGATCCACCGCTACACCTATGCGCAGGCGGCCACGCGTGCGCGTCAGCTGGCCAATGCCCTGCTGCGCCTGGGAGTGTCGCCCGGTGAGCGGGTGGCGACGCTGGCCTGGAACGGCTACCGTCATTTCGAGCTGTACTACGCGGTGTCCGGCATCGGCGCGGTGATGCACACCGTGAACCCGCGCCTGTTCCCCGAACAGATCGCCTGGATCGTCAACGACGCCCAGGACTCGGTGCTGTGCTTCGATCTCAGCTTCGCGCCGCTGGTCGAGGCGATCGCGCCCAAGTGCCCGACGGTGAAGCATTGGGTCGCCTTGTGCGACCGCGCGCACCTGCCGGCGCTGCGCGTACCGAATCTGCGGGCCTACGAAGAATGGGTCGAGGCCGAGTCGGACCGCTACGACTGGCCCGAGTTCGATGAGCGCAGTGCCTGCACGCTCTGTTACACCTCCGGTACCACCGGCAATCCCAAGGGCGTGCTGTACTCGCACCGCTCGATGCTGCTGCACACCTTCTCGGCCTGCCTGCCGGACGTGTTCGGCGTGTCGGCGCGCGACTGCATCCTGCCGGTGGTGCCGATGTTTCACGTCAACGCCTGGGCGATTCCGTACATCGCGCCGATGGCGGGTGCCAAGCTGGTGTTTCCCGGCGCGGCGCTCGACGGGGCCAGTCTGCACGAGCTGTTCGAGACCGAGCGCGTCACCTTTTCGGCCGGCGTGCCGACGGTCTGGCAGGGGCTGCTGCAGCACCTGCAAACCCATCGACTCAAGCTGTCGACACTGCGCCAGTGCGTGATCGGCGGCTCGGCCTGCCCGCCAGCGCTGATGCAGGCTTTCGAGCGCGACTACGGCATCAAGATCCATCATGCCTGGGGCATGACCGAGATGTCGCCGCTGGGGACCTTCAACACGCTCAAGCACAAGCACCTGCAGCTGCCCAAAGACGCGCAGTTCGCGGTCGAGGTCAAGCAGGGGCGGCCGCCGTTCGGGGTGCAGCTCAAGATCGTCGATGCCGACGGCCGTGAACTGCCGCGCGACGGCAAGGCCTTCGGGGATCTGCTGGTCAAGGGCTACTGGGTCATCGACCGCTATTACAAGGATGCGCAAAGCCCGCTGCGCGACGGCTGGTTTCCCACCGGTGACGTCGGCACGCTCGACGCTGACGGCTACCTGCAGATCACCGACCGCTCGAAGGACGTGATCAAGTCCGGCGGTGAGTGGATCAGTTCGATCGACCTTGAAAACGTCGCCAGCGCGCATCCGGCGGTCGCGCAGGCCGCGGTGATCGGCGTGCACCATCCGAAGTGGGACGAGCGACCGCTGCTGGTCGTTGTGCGCAGGCCCGGGCAGGACGTCGGTCGTGACGAGCTGCTGGCGCTGTATCCGGGCAAGGTCGCGAAGTGGTGGATCCCCGACGACGTGGTGTTCGTCAGTGAGCTGCCGATGACCGCCACAGGCAAGATTTCAAAGCTGCGCCTGCGCGAGCAGCTGCGCGACTACCGGCTGCCGGCCGGCTGAGGTCGCGGCGCCCAGGCAACAAAAAACCCGCCGGCGGGCGCCGGCGGGCTCGGAAGCAGACGACAGGCGCGCTTACTCTTCGATGACCCGCAGCTCGACGCGGCGGTTCTCTTCGCGGCCTTCCTCGGTGTCATTGCCGGCGATCGGCTGGGCTTCGCCGTAGCCGACCGGGGTCATGCGCTCGGCTTCGACCTCGCGGCCGACGAGGTAGGTCTTGACCGCGTTCGCACGGCGCTCCGACAGGCCCTGGTTGTAGGCATCGGTGCCGATGTTGTCGGTATGGCCTTCGATCTCGACGTTGACGTTCGGGTAGGCCTGCAGCGTCCCGGCGACATCGTTGAGGGTCTCGAGTGCGGCCGGCGTCAGGCGGTCGGAGTCGAACTCGAACTTGACCCCGCGCAGCACGAACGTCTGCTCGACGGCGCAGCCGTTCTCGTCGATCTGCTCGCCCGGGCGCGGGCGGCGGCAGTCGGCGAGCAGCGCGCAGCCGTTGGCGAGCACCTTGGCGCCCGCGGGTGTGTTCGGGCATTCGTCGACCGCGTCGGCAATGCCGTCGCCGTCGGCATCGACCGGGCAGCCCTGCTCGTTGACCGGCATGCCTGCCGGCGTATCGGGGCACTGGTCGAGGCGGTCGACCACGCCGTCGCCGTCGGAGTCGCGTTCGCAACCGGTCTCGTCGACGATCGCGCCGGCCGGCGTATCCGGGCACTGGTCGGTGTCGTCGCTGACGCCATCGTTGTCGCTGTCGGTCGAGTCCAGGCCGACCACGTCGGTGTCGCTGCCGGAGTCGGCGGCGGTGATGCCCAGCGGGAACAGCAGGCCCACGTTGAGCAGTCCGTCAGTGAAGGCGCCGCTGCCGGTCTTGATGCCGGCGTCCTTGCGGTCGTGCTGGTCGGTCCGGTAGCGGGCCTCGGCGCGCAGCAGCACATGCTTGCTGAAGGGGTACAGATAGCCGGCGCCGATGTCGAACACCGTCGAACGGTAGTTCGGGATGGCGCCGGGGTGCTTGTCGCCGGCGCCGTAGGCCAGCGACAGCAGCGCGAAGAAGTTCGGGCTGCTGTTGAGCGGGAAGATCATCGCGCCCAGGCCGAAGCCCTTGAGCTCGGCGGAGTCGCCGCTGCCGCTGGTGGGGTCCAGCTGCGAATAGAAGCCGGTCAGTTCCAGCGTCATGCCGCTGGTGACTTTCTTGCCGACGGCGATGATGCCGCCGATGCCGTCGTCGGTGCCGCGATCCTTGTCGGCGCGCGTGTACGAGAACATCGGCGAGACGTAGTACGGGCGTCCGGCAAGCGCCGATTCCTTCGGCTCGTCGTAGCCCTCATCCTGGGCAAGCGCCGGCTGGGCGGCGGCCAGCGTCAACGCCAATGCAAACAGCCCGAAACGTAGTCTCATTAGTTTCCCCCTGACCTGTCCTTCTTGCCGGACGATTGATTCCACTAACTATAGCAGCGGCTCTTGCGTCCGTGTCGAATCGGCGCCGCGGGTCGCCGCGGGGCCGCTATAATTCGCGCCCTTGCGCGGCAAGACGGACCATGGAAGCACAACAGATTCGCAATGAGGTGACAGCCCTGCGAGCGCGTTTCGACGCGCTGCGGGGCTATCTTTGACTACGATAACAAGCGTGACCGGCTGATCGAGGTCAACGCCGAACTGGAAAGCGCCGACGTCTGGAGCAAGCCCGAGCACGCGCAGAACCTGGGCCGTGAACGCGCCCGCCTGGAAGATGTGGTGCGGCCGCTGGAGCGCGCCGACAACAGCCTCAAGGACGCGCTCGACCTGCTCGAACTGGCCGAAGCCGAGGGCGACGTGTCGACGGTGGCCGAGATCGAGCGCGACCTCGAGGGCCTGGGCCGGATGGCCGAGGAGCTGGAGTTCAAGCGCATGTTCAGCGGCGAGCTCGATGCCGCCAACGCCTATCTCGATCTGCAGGCCGGCTCCGGCGGCACCGAGGCCCAGGACTGGGCGGAGATGCTGCTGCGCATGTACATGCGCTGGGCCGAGGGCAAGGGCTTCAAGGTCGAGCTGCTGGAACGCTCGGACGGTGAAGTCGCGGGCATCAAGTCGGCGACGATCTACGTCCAGGGTGACTACGCCTACGGCTGGCTGCGCACCGAGACCGGCGTGCACCGTCTGGTGCGCAAGTCGCCGTTTGATTCCGGCAACCGCCGGCATACGTCGTTCTCCGGTGTGTTTGTCTCGCCCGAAGTCGATGACAACATCGAGATCGAGATCAATCCGGCCGATCTGGAGGTCGCGACCTACCGCTCCAGTGGCGCCGGGGGCCAGCACGTCAACAAGACCGAGTCGGCGATCCGCATCAAGCACAATCCGTCGGGCATTGTCGTGGCCTGTCAGACCGAGCGCTCGCAGCACGCCAACCGCGATCGTGCGATGAAGATGCTCAAGGCCAAGCTCTACGAACAGGAGATGCAGAAGCGCAATGCGCAGAAGCAGGCGCTCGAGGACTCCAAGGATGACATCGGCTGGGGCAGCCAGATCCGCTCGTACGTGCTCGATCAGTCGCGCATCAAGGATCTGCGCACCAGCGTCGAGATCGCCGACACCCAGAAAGTGCTCGACGGCCATCTCGATCCCTTCATCGAAGCCAGCCTGAAGCAGGGCTTATAGCGGTGAGACGTGAGACGTGAGGCGTGAGACGGACCATCGCCCTACACCTCTCACGTCTCGCATCTCACGAGACCATGATGACCGACCAACACCACCAGCCGCCGCAGCTCGACGAGAACTTCCTCATCGCCACGCGGCGCGAAAAGCTCGACAAGCTGCGCGCGCAGGGTCAGGCGTTTCCCAATGACTTCCGCCGCGACACGCTGGCGGAATACCTGACCGGCAGCTACGGCGAGCGCGACGCGGCGTCGCTGGAGACCGAGACCGAGGTGTTTGCCCTCGCCGGCCGTCTGATGGCCAAGCGCGTGATGGGCAAGGCCAGCTTCGGCCAGCTGCAGGACATGTCCGGGCGCATCCAGATCTTTGTCCAGCTCAATGCGGTGGGCGAGGCGACCTACGAGGCGTTCAAGCATGCCGACGTCGGCGACGTGCTGGGCGTGAAGGGCACGGTGTTCAAGACCAAGACCGGCGAGCTGTCGGTGAAGGTCAGCGAGCTGCGGCCGCTGGTGAAGAACCTGCGCCCGCTGCCGGAAAAGTGGGCCGGCCTGACCGACACCGAAGTGCGCTACCGCCAGCGCTACCTCGACCTGATCGTCAACCCCGAGGTCAAGACCACGTTCGAGAAGCGCGGCAAGGCGGTGCGCTTCATCCGCAACTTCCTCGACACGCTCGGCTTCATGGAAGTCGAGACGCCGATGCTGCAGCCGATCCCCGGCGGCGCGGCGGCGCGCCCGTTCGTGACCCACTACAACGCGCTGGGCCGCGATTTCTACATGCGCATCGCGCCGGAGCTGTATCTCAAGCGCCTGGTCGTCGGCGGCTTCGAGAAGGTCTACGAGATCAACCGCAACTTCCGCAACGAGGGCCTGTCGACCCGGCACAATCCCGAATTCACGATGCTGGAGTTCTATCAGGCCTACGCCGACTACCGCGACGCGATGGACCTGATCGAAACCCTGGTGCGTGATGTCGCCATCACCGTCAACGGCTCCGGCAAGCTGGCCTATCAGGGCCGGGAGTATGACCTCGAGCAGCCGTTCAACCGCTGGACCATGCGCGAGGCGGTGCTGCGCTTCAATCCGGACCTCGATCCGGCGGTGCTCGACGACCGCGAGCGCCTGGCCGCCTACGCCAAGCAGGTCGGCGGCGACGTCAAGCCGGGCTATGGCCTGGGCAAGCTGCTGACCGAAGTGTTCGAAAAGACCGCCGAGCACGAGCTGCTCGATCCGACCTTCATCACCGAGTTCCCGACCGAGGTCTCGCCGCTGGCGCGCTGCAACGACGGCAACCGCGAGATCACCGATCGCTTCGAGCTGTTCATCGCCGGCCGCGAAGTGGCCAACGGCTTCTCCGAGCTCAACGATCCGGACGACCAGGCGGCGCGCTTCCACGCCCAGGTCGCCGCCAAGCACGCCGGCGACGACGAGGCGATGGTGTTCGACGCCGATTACATCCGCGCGCTCGAATACGGGCTGCCGCCCGCCGCCGGCGTCGGCCTGGGCATCGACCGGCTGGTGATGTTCCTAACCGACTCGCCAAGCATCCGCGACGTGCTGCTCTTCCCGCAGATGCGACCGGAAGCCTGAGAGCGCGCCGGCGCCGCGCGCCGGGCCGCGGCGAGACGGGCATGATGCCGACGCACACCGCTGGGCACCGCCGCTGGGTGGTGCTTCTGGGCACGATCGTCGCGATCGGGCCGATGTCGATCGACATGTACCTGCCCAGCCTGCCGGCGCTGCAGGCGGATCTGGGCGCGGACACCGCGGCGGTGCAGCGCACGCTGTCGGCCTATTTTCTCGGCCTGGCCGCCGGCCAGCTGCTCTATGGTCCGCTGGCCGATCGCTTCGGCCGCCGTGTTCCGCTGCTCGCGGGCCTGAT
>JBFHQK010000136.1:0-7507 GCA_041592255.1 Fontimonas sp. | reverse complement strand
CCTACCTGCGCGTCGTCGGCCACCTGGTCTACGGCTGGCTGTGGGCGCGCATGGCGCGCATCGCGCTCGACAAGCAGGACGACGGCTTCTACGTCGCCAAGCTGGCGACCGCGCGCTTCTACTTCGCCAAGCTGATGCCGGAAACGGCGACGCTGATCCGTCAGGCACGCGCCGGCAGCGCGTCGCTGATGGCGCTCGACGCCGCGCTGTTCTGAGACGAAGGACCCGCGGTCAGCCCGAAGGGCCGGAGACATTCCGGCCCTTCGCATTTGGCCCGCGCGCCGACGACCGGCACGGCTTGCCGCTTTGCCGGTCGCAGGCCGACATCACGCAGACGAACGTCGGAGGGCACCGGAACAACGGGGCACCCTGTGCCCGGCGTATCAGGCATCGTGCGCTCATGATTGACGCGCGGAACAGCGGCAGATGAACGACGTGCTCGCCGGCGGCCTCGACGCCGGCCTGGTGATCCTCTCCGGCCTTGCCGCGACGCTGGCGCTGTATCTCGCCATCGACTTTCCGCGCCCGCTCCGCACGCGCCGCCCTTTGTGGCTCGGACTGGGCGGATTGGCGGCTGGCAGCGGTGCAGGGGCGGTGGCGGCCGCTGCCGGCTGGGCCTCGGCGCCGTTTGCCGCGCTGGCCGGCGCCTACACGGCGCTGGCGCTGGGACTGGCCGCCTGGACCCTGCGCACGCAGACCCACCGCGCCCTCGTCCGCCAGCGCGGCGAGCAGGCGCTGCGAGCGCAGGTGCTGGCCCTGCACGATCCGGCCACCGGCCTGCGCAACCGCGCCTCGTTCCAGCAGGAGATCGTGCGGCTGATCCAGCGCTGCCGCCGCGAAAGTCGCCAGTTCGACCTGATCCACTGCCGGATCGGTTTTTCCGCACTGCGGCCCGATCAGCTCGACGATGCGATGCGCGCACTGGCCACACGCGTCAGCGGCCTGCAGCGCGACGGCGATGTGCTGGCGCGTTTTGCCAGAACCGAGTTTGCCCTGCTGCGCCCGCGCCACCATCTCGGCGACCGGCCCGACGCCGTGCACGCGGCACTGCTCGACGCCTGCACCGCGACGCTGACGCTGGGCACCGCGGCGCTGACGCCGCAGGCGCAGGTCGGGATCGGCACCTTTCCCGATCATGGCCACGGCTCGCACGAGCTGCTGAGCGCCGCTGCCCGCCACGCCGGCGCCGCCGAGGCACCGGCGCGCGTGGCCTGAGCACGCCACCGCGCCCGCCAGCGCGGGTATGCGTCGCACCCACCCGCACCGCGTCACCTCCACATGATCCGCCCCGCTCCGCTCTGGCGCCGCCTCGCCGCCGCCCTCTACGATGGCCTGCTGCTGCTCGGGCTGTGGATGGCCGCGCTGCTGGTCGACACCATCGCGCGCGACGGGCTGGGCAGCGAGCGGCAATGGCCGGCGCTGCGCGCCTACCTGTTCCTGATCGGCCTGGCGTTCTTCGGCTGGTTCTGGACCCATGGCGGACAGACCCTGGGCATGCGCGCCTGGCGCCTGCAGCTGCGCCGGACCAGCGGCGCCGACGTGCGCTGGACCGAGGCCGCGCTGCGCTATGCCCTGATGCTGCTGTGCTGGGGCGTGGCGCTGACGCCGGCGGCGATGACGATGCCCGCACTGGCCGCGCGGCCGCAGGCCCACACCCTCACCGCCGCGACCGTGATCGCCACGGCGCTGGCTTTGCTGCTGCTGCGGCTGGATCCGCGCCGCCGCGGGCCGCAGGACTGGCTCAGCGGAACCGAAGTCGTCTACCTGGGCGACCCGCAGCCCGCCGTCCGCGCCTGAATCTCTGCGCCGGCGCCATGGCGCCGGCTCAATCGGTCCCGGGCCGGACGATCAGCGTCTCGAGATTCTGCTTGAGCTGGCGCGCATCGAACGCCCGCGTGTCGCTGTCGGTCTTCTCGCCCTTGTACATGACGATGTAGGCCTGCGCCTCGTACTGGGTGACCGGATCACTGGTCGAGACCGCCACCGTGCTGAAGTGCGGGTACCAGTAGTAATAGCCGAATCCCGGATATCCGGTGACCGTCTGCCGGTAGCGCGTGCTGGCGTCGGTCCCCTGACTGGCCGTCACGAAATAGTCGTAGCCGGCACTCACGGTCAGTTCGGCCGCGCGGTACAGCAGGTAGTTCTCGACGGTTTCCCGCGGCGTCGAGCTGTTGCCGGCAAATGTGATCCGATAGCGGTTGGCCTCCAGCTTCTGCTCGGCGTAACCGTAGCCGCCGCTGCGCGGCTGGTAGGGTGTTGCCGTCACGCATGCCGCCAGCATCGCCGCGAGCACCCCGGCGATCAGCGCTTGGGGTCGAATGAATGTGTGCATGGCCACCTCCTGCGCTTCAGACCACGGAAACCGCAGCATGATTCCCCGCAGCTGCAGCGCCCATGACCCACGTCAACGGGCGCGCTGCAGCCTCGACACCGCCAGCACCGCCAGCAGCAGCGTCGGCAGCCCGGCGGCCGCCAGCGGCGGCCAGCCATAGAGCTGGCCGAGACTGGCGGCGACCTCGTTGACCACATAGAACACCAGCCCGACGAGGATGCCGACCAGCAGCCGTTGGCCCGCGCCGCCGCCGCGCTGCGAACCGAGGATGAAAGGCACCGCGAACAGCATCATCGCCATGACCGTCAGCGGCGCGACCAGCTTGCGCGCCAGCGTCAGCCGGTAGGCGCGCGCATCGAGTCCGTTCTCGTCCATGTAATCGATCAGACGCAGCAGTCCGGGCGTCGACAGGCTGTTGGCCTCGAGCACGAACAGGCGCAGCACCTCCGGCGACAGCGTGCCGTCCCATTCGATCTGGTCGATTTTCTCGGCATCGACCCGCTGCGCGCCAAAGCGTGTCTCGCGCACACCGTGCAGCGTCCAGCGACCGTCGGCATAGCTGGCAGACTCGACATTCATCGCGCGCTCGACGGTCAGCTCCGGCCCCAGCGTGTAGATGTCGACATTCGCGATCCGGTTTTCGGCCTGTAGCGCGCGGATGTGCAGGATATGCGAGCCATCGCGCAGCCATACCGGCTTGGCGGTCACGCCGCCCTGCGCCGCATACCGCGACTCGGCCTTGAACGCCCGCGCCGCGCGCGTCCCCGCCGGCGCCAGCCAGTCGCCCAGCACCAGCGCCAGCACGCCCAGCAGGAAGCCGGCCACCAGCGTCGCCCGGCCCAGACGCGCCAGGGTCACGCCCGACGCCCGCATCGCGGTGATCTCGTTTTGCGCCGCCAGCGCCCCCAGGCCCATCAGCGCGCCCAGCAGCGCGACGATCGGCATCAGCGTATACAGGCCCGCCGGGAGCATCATCAGCGTGTACCACACCAGCTCGAGCATGCCGAAGCCACCCTGCCCGGTTTCGTCGATCTCGGCGACGAAGCTGATGAAGGTGTAGATCGCCACCAGCGCCAGGCCGGTGACGGCCGTGAAGCCGAGGATCGTGCGCACCAGGTACCGCGTGATCCGCGTCATGCGCGCAGCCGCCGCCAGAGGTTGAGGCGTCCGCCCACCAGGATCAGCGCCCACAGCAGCATCAGCGCGTGCACCCACCACAGTCCGAACGCGACCGGCACCGTGCCTTTGGCGATCCACGCCTCGCCCAGGCCGAGCAGCTGCGAGTACAGCAGGTAGGCGGCGATGCCGACCACCACCTTGCCGTAGCGCCCGGCACGCGGCGGCACATGCGCCAGCGGCACCGCGAGAATCGCCAGAATCAACACGGACAGCGGCGCCGAGATGCGCCAGGCCAGTTCGGCGTGGTCGCGCCGGTCCATCGAGCCGAGCAGCTGCCCGGTCGTCATCAGCCTGCGCTTGGCGCTGATGTACATGAACTCCGGCGGCGACACGCGCGTCGTGAAGGTGTCGAAGCGCATCACATCGTAGGCCGCCTGCCCCGGCTCACCGCTGTAGCGGTGACCGTCATGCAGACTGACGCTGCGCTCGCCGGTGACCGGATCGGTGCGCTGCGTGCCGGCTCGCGCGGTGACCAGACTGACCGCGCCGTTCTCGCGGACCTGCGCAATCACATTGCTCAGCCGCGAACCGTCGGTACTCATGCGCTCGGTATAGAACACCGCCTCGCCTCTGACCGCCTTGAAGCGTCCTTCCTCGAAGGGATTGAACTGGACCACGCGCGCCGCATTCTTCACCAGATAATCGGCGGTGCGGCCCGCCCAGGGGCCGAGCTGAAACGACAGCGCCGCCGTCAGCAGCGCCAGCAGCGCGCCCAGTACGATGAACGGCCGGTACAACGCGCCGATGCCGACGCCGCAGCCCATCATCGCGGCAATCTCGCTGTCGCGGTACAGCCGCCCCAGCGACAGCATGATCGCAAGCATCAGCGACACCGGAATCAGGATGACCAGGTACTGCAGGCTCGACAGCGCCGCCACCTTGAACAGCAGTTCGCGCGGCAACTCCCCGGCGGCCGCCTGCGCCAGGTAACGCGCGAAGCGCGTCGACAGCATGATCGCAAGCAGCACCAGCGTCACGGCCATCCAGGCACTGCCGGCCTCGCGCAGCAGATAGCGATCAATAACGGTCTGTTTCATGGGACGTATGGGAGGCGCAGCGCCAATTATGGCGCGGCTGACCGCGCGGCGCGCGGCCCGATGGTGGCCAATTGCCTGCCAAACGATAGAATGTGCGCCGCCCGACGCGCGCGGCCAAACCGTGCATTTGTCGGGGTAAAACAAAGCGCATTCCGGGAGCGGCGCCCGGCTTGTTCGAGCATACCCGCCGATTCGGATTGAGAGACATCGAGAGAACAGCTTATGGAATATTTCGTCAAGAGCGGCAATCCGGAAAAGCAGCGCGTCGCGTGCGTCATTGTCGGCATTTTCGATCGCCGCAGCCCGTCGGCAGCCGCCGAGATCATCGACCAGGCCAGCGATGGCGTGATCGGCAGCGTCATGCGCCGCGGCGACATGGATGGCAAGCTCGGCACCACGCTGATGCTGCACAACGTTCCCGGCACGTTTGCGGACCGCGTGATGCTCGTTGGCCTGGGCCGCGAGCGCAGCTTCGACGAGGCCGCCTTCCGCAAGGCGATCACCGCGTCGTCACGCGCGCTGCGCGCCACCGGCGCGATCGATGCCGCGTCCTATCTGACCCATCTCCCGGTCAAGGGCCGCGATTTCCACTGGAACGTGATGCAGGCGGTGATGGCGACCGAAGACGCCTACTACCGCTTCGACGACTGCCGCGGCGAGAAGGCGCGCGAGGACCTGCCGACTTACAAGCTCGAGCGCTACACCTTCGACGTGCCGCGCCGCTCCGATCTGCCGGCGGGCGAGCGCGGGCTGGCCGAAGCCAGCGCGATCAGCAAGGGCGTGACGCTGGCCAAGAACCTCGGCAACCTGCCCGGCAACATCTGCACGCCGACCTATCTCGCGGAGCAGGCCAAAGCGCTGGCCAGCGGCCCTGGCATCAAGACCAAGGTGCTGGATCAGGCCGACATGGAGAAGCTCGGCATGGGGGCGCTGCTGTCGGTGGCCAAAGGCTCGCGCCAGCCGCCCAAGCTGATCGTCATGGAATACCTGCACGGGCCCAAGAACGAGCAGCCGATCGCGCTGGTCGGCAAGGGCCTGACCTTCGACGCCGGCGGCATTTCGATCAAGCCCTCCGCGGCGATGGACGAGATGAAGTTCGACATGTGCGGTGGCGCTGCCGTGTTCGGCATCATGGCCGCCATCGCCGAACTGAAACTGCCGCTCAACGTCGTCGGCATCGTGCCGGCGTCGGAGAACCTGCCCGACGGCCAGGCCAACAAGCCCGGCGACATCGTCACCAGCATGGCCGGCATCACCATCGAGGTACTCAACACTGACGCCGAAGGCCGGCTGATCCTGTGCGATGCGCTGACCTATGCCGAGCAGACCTATGCGCCGGCACTGTGCATCGACATGGCGACGCTGACCGGCGCCTGTGTGGTCGCCCTGGGCGGCGTTGCCACCGGGCTGTTCAGCAACGCGCCCGGGCTGGGCCGCGCGCTGCTCGCCGCCGGCGAGCAGGTCGGCGACAAGGCCTGGGAACTGCCGCTGTGGCCGGAGTACGACGACAACATCAAGAGCGAGTTTGCCGACATCGCCAACATCGCCACCAAGGGCGGCCGCGAGGCCGGTGCGATCATCGGCGCCACCTTCCTGCACCGCTTCACGAAGAAGATGAAGTGGGCGCATCTGGACATCGCCGGCACCGCCTGGACCGGCAAGAAGGCCTCGGGCCGCCCGGTGCCGATGGTGACCCAGTACCTGATCGATGTGGCGGCCAAGAAAACGGATGCGTGAAGCACTGGCCGCCTGCGGCCGGCGGCGCGCATGGCCCCGATGACCCGGATCGATTTCTACATCCTGCCCGACACCGCAGGGCCGGCCGACAGCCCGGTGATGACGGCGTGTCGTCTCTGCGACAAGGCGGCGGGCGCCGGCCGGCGGGTCTATGTCAGCGCCGACCCGGCGACCGGCGCGGACTTCGACGGCGCGCTCTGGAGCTTCCGCCAGGGCGGATTCATCGCGCATGAGCGCTACGACGGCACCGCAATCGCCGAGCCGCAGCCGGCGGTGCTGATCGGCAGCTGCGCGCCGCCGCAGAGTCATCAGGACGTGCTGGTGAATCTCTCCGCCGAGGTCCCCGCCTTCTTCAGCCGCTTCGAGCGCGTGCTGGAGATCGTCGGCGGCGACGCCGCTCAGCGCGCCGCTTCGCGCGCGCGCTACAAGCAGTATCGCGACGGCGGTTATGAACTCAACACCTACGAGCAGAGCGCCGGCGGCGGCTGGACACAGCGATCCAAATGAGCCGCCCCGACGCCCATTGCGATGCGCCGTCGCCGTAACGCCAAGACGCCATCCCGCCTGGGGCGGGAGCGCCCGTTCGCTACAATTCGTCATCAACCCCTGCCTGTGACCCCGCGCGCGCCGGCGCGCGGCGCCGCCGCCGCGACCCTGGAATCATGATGGACAAGACTTTCGACCCCAAGAGCATCGAAGCCCGCTGGTGCGCGGCCTGGGAGACCCGCGGCTACTACACGCCGGAAACCGTCGCCGAGGTCCGCGGCGTCGCCCGCAGCGACCTGCCGCCGTACAGCATCACGATTCCGCCACCCAACGTCACCGGCACCCTGCACATGGGCCACGCGTTCCAGCACGCGGTGATGGATGCGCTGACCCGCTATCACCGCATGCGCGGCTACGACACGCTGTGGCTGCCCGGCACCGATCACGCCGGCATTGCGACGCAGATGGTCGTCGAGCGCCAGCTCGCCGCGCAGGGACTCCGCCGCACCGAGCTCGGCCGCGAGAAATTCCTCGAGAAAGTCTGGGAGTGGAAGGAGTACTCGGGGGACACCATCACCAACCAGATGCGGCGGATGGGCAATTCGGTCGACTGGACGCGCGAGCGTTTCACGATGGACGAGGCGCTCAACACCGCGGTCACCGAGGAATTCGTGCGCCTCTACCAGCAGGGGCTGATCTACCGCGGCAAGCGTCTGGTGAACTGGGATCCGGTGCT
>JBFHQK010000135.1:0-7553 GCA_041592255.1 Fontimonas sp. | reverse complement strand
GTAGGTGTTGGCGGCCATTTCCTGGCGGAAGCGCAGCGTCGTGCCGCCGGCGTCGAGCTGCGCCAGCAGCGGTGCGTAATCCTCGGGGTCGGTGATGACCGTGACCCAGGCGTGGTTCTTGGCCGCGGCGCGCAGCATCGCCGGGCCGCCGATGTCGATGTTCTCGATCGCGTCGGCGTGCGTGGCGTCGGGCCGCGCGACGGTGGCCTCGAACGGATACAGATTGACGACGAGCAGGTCGATCGGCGCGATGCCGTGCGCGCCCATCACCTCGGCGTCGACGTCGCGCCGGCCGAGCAGTCCGCCGTGCACTTTCGGGTGCAGCGTCTTGACGCGGCCGTCCATGATCTCGGGGAAGCCGGTGTGGCTGCTCACTTCGGTGACCGCGAGCCCGGCGTCGCGCAGCAGCTTCCAGGTGCCGCCGGTCGACAGCAGTTCGACGCCACGCGCTGCCAGTGCGCGGGCAAGATCGACGATGCCGGATTTATCGGAAACGGACAGCAGGGCGCGGCGGACCGGCGTCTTCATGCGTTGGGGCTTCTCTGCGAGCGAGTCCGCGCGGGACTCAGAGCTTGTGGGACTCAGAGCTTGTGGGAGTCAGCGCTGATCTTGTGCTGCTTGAGCTTCTTGCGCAGCGTCGCGCGGTTCAGGCCGAGCATGTCGGCGGCGCGGGACTGGTTGCCGTGGCAATAGCGCAGGGTCGCGCGCAGCAGCGGCGGTTCGACCTGGTCGAGGAACAGATCGTAGAGGTTCTTGGGTGCGTGGCCGTTGAGCGTGCGGAAGAAATCGTCGAGCGATTCCTGCACCGAGTGGCCGAGGGGCTTGATATCTGAAGGGCGGAGTACGGCCATCTATTGGTCCTCGACAAGCAGCGCTTCCCTGCGACCGCCATGATTCATTGCGCAAAGCGCGACGTGGCGTCGGCGCTCAAAAGGCCGGCAATGATACTCCCGCGCTTCGCGCTGCAAAAGCGGCGAATGCAGGATTGCGGCCTGCCGGCCGCGACGGCTGCGGGTGGCCTGGTGGGTGCGCGCAGCCGAGCCGGTGCGCGGCTCGGTCAGCGCGGGCCGTCGGCCTGCGACGCCAGGCGGCGTCCGGCGATGCGCGTCCAGCCTTCGCGCGATACGTCGGCTTCGAAGCTGAATGACGGTGCGTAGGCTGCACGCACGTCCTCGGCCTGGCGATCGAGCAGGCCGGCCAGCGCGATGCGCCCGCCGCTGGCGATGCTGCTCGCCAGCAGCGGGGCCAGCTGCACCAGCGGATTGGCGAGGATGTTGGCCACCACGATGTCGGCGGCAAACGGCTCGAAGTCCTCCGGCATCAGCGCACGGATGCGGTCGCCCACGCCGTTTTCGGCGGCGTTGTCGCGCGTGGCCTGCAGGGCCTGCGGATCGATGTCGACGCAGACCGCGCGGCTGGCGCCCAGCAGCAGCGCCGCAATCGCGAGCACGCCCGAGCCGCAGCCGTAATCGAGCACGGTCTTGCCGCGCAGATCCTGGCCGGCCAGCCATTCAAGGCAGAGCGCGGTGGTCGGATGGGTGCCGGTGCCGAAGGCGAGGCCCGGATCCAGGCGCAGGATCACGGCGTCCGGCTGCGTGACCTCGGCCACTTTTTCGCGCGGCACGACCCACAGGCGCTCGCCGAAGCGCAGCGGCGGGCAATCCTTGAGCCAGATCCGCACCCAGTCCTGATCTTCGATCAGCTCGTGCGAGACGCCGGCGCTGGCGCCGTCGGGCAGCAGGTCGCGCAGGCTGGCGATGACCGGCGCCAGCTCGGCGTCGTCGGTGAACAGGCCGAGCGTGACCGTGTCGCGCCACAGCGGGGTTTCACCCGGCGCGGGTTCGAGCACCGGATCGTCGACGGCGTCGACAAAGCTCACGGCGCCGGCGCCGTGCGCGAGCAGCACCTCCTCGGCAAACTCGGGATGCTGGGTGCGGACGCGAAGTTGGAGCCAGGCCATGATCTCGGGAATCGGCAAACGAGGGGTTGAGGGGCGGCAAGCGTAACGGATGCCCGCATGCGCGGGGTGAACCGGCTCAGCGGGGTGGGGCTGCGGCGCGGGTGGCGGTCACGCGCGCGTCGACTTCGCCGGCGGCGAGAATCAGGCGCAGGGACTCGCCACCGCTGGTGTGGCGGGCATCCGTCAGGGCCTGGCCGTGAGCGTCCAGTGCAATCGCGTAGCCGCGATGCAGCACGGCGCGCGGATTGAGGCTGTCGAGCAGCGCGCTGGCGCGCAGCAGCTGCGCATCGGCGCCGGCCAGGCGTCGTGCCGGCGCGGCGTGCAGGCGCCCGCGCAGGTCGTCCAGCCGGTGTTGCATGCGCTGGATCGCCGCCTGGGGCGCCGCCGCCTGCAGCCGCGCCTGCGCGTGCTGCAGGCGTTGGCGCCGATCGGCGATGTGCTGGCCGATGGCGCGCTGCGTGCGCAGGCTGCATTCGTCGAGGCGCTGCGCGCGATCCTGCAGGCGGCGGCCTGGGTGCTGGGCGTGCAGTCGTGCGGCGAGGGCCTGAGTGCGCTCCTGCGCGGTGGCCAGTCGCGCCTGCGCGGCGTGGCGCAGGCGTGCCGCGGAATCGGCGATGGTGGCGCGCCAGTCGGCCACGTCGGGCGCGACCTGTTCGGCGGCCGCGGTCGGTGTGGGTGCGCGCAGATCGGCGGCGAAGTCGGCGATCGTGACATCGACCTCATGGCCGACGCCGCAGACCACCGGAACCCGGCAGGCGCGGATGGCGCGCGCGACCTGCTCGTCGTTGAAGGCCCACAGGTCTTCGAGCGAGCCGCCGCCGCGGGCCAGGATGACGACGTCGACCGCTGCGCGCGCGGGCAGCTCGCGCAGCGCGCGCACGATCGCGCCGGGCGCCTCCTTGCCCTGCACCGGTACCGGATACAGATAGACCGGCGCCAGCGGAAAGCGCCGCGCCAGGGTGGTCTGGATGTCCTGGATCGCCGCGCCGGTCGCCGAGGTGATGACCCCGATCGCGCGCGGCAGCCGCGGCAGCGGCCGCTTGAGGCCCGGGTCGAACAGGCCTTCGGCGGCAAGCCGGCGTTTCAGCTCCTCGAACGCCCGCAGCAGCGCGCCTTCGCCGGCCGGCTCCAGGTGTTCGCAGATCAGCTGCAGGTCGCCGCGCGCGCTGTAGACGCTGGCCTGGGCGCGCACCAGCACCTGGTCGCCGTCCTTGGGCAGCGGCCGGATGTAGAGGTTGGCATTGCGGAACATCACGCAGCGCAGCTGGGCGCGTGCGTCCTTGAGCGTGAAGTACCAGTGTCCGGACGCCGGCCGCGACAGGTTTGACACCTCGCCCTGGACCCAGATCCGCGGCAGGGCGTCCTCGACCAGCGCGCGCAGCAGGTCGGCGAGTTCGGACACCTCGTAGACGGTGCGGGCGGCGGGGACGTTCATCGGCGCGGCAGCTTAGCAGCCGGGGCCCGTCATCGCCTATAATGAGCCGCTTCATCTCACGCTTGCCTGCTGCTATGCGTATCCAGACCGAAGCGCTCACATTCGACGACGTGCTCCTGCTGCCGGCGTTTTCAGAAGTGCTGCCGCGGCAGGTCGATCTGAGGACGCAGCTGACGCGGCGCATCGTGCTCAACATCCCGCTGATGTCCGCGGCGATGGACACGGTGACCGAATCCAAGCTCGCGATTGCGATGGCGCAGGAAGGCGGCATCGGCATCATCCACAAGAACATGCCGGCCGAGCGCCAGTCCGCCGAGGTGCGCACGGTCAAGAAGTACGAATCGGGCGTGATCACCGACCCGATCGTGGTGCCGCCGGACATGACCGTCGGTGAGGTGCTCAAGCTCACGCGCGCCAACCGCATTTCCGGCGTGCCGGTGGTCGACGGCAGGAACCTGGTGGGCATCGTCACCAGCCGCGACCTGCGCTTCGAGACCCGCTACGGCGAGCCGGTGGCCAAGGTGATGACGCCCAAGGACCGCCTGATCACGGTGCGCGAGGGCGCATCGCGGGAAGAGGTGATCGCCAAGCTGCATCAGCACCGCATCGAGAAGGTGCTGGTGGTCAATGACGCGTTCCAGCTGCGCGGCATGATCACGGTCAAGGACATCCAGAAGTCGACCGATTACCCGATGGCGAGCAAGGACGACAAAGGCCGTCTGCGCGTCGGCGCCGCCGTCGGCACCGGGCCGGATACCGACGCGCGGGTTGCCGCTCTGGTCGAGGCCGGCGCCGATGTGGTTGTCGTCGACACCGCGCACGGTCACTCCAAGGGGGTGATCGACCGGGTTGCCGCGATCAAGCAGCGCTACGGCGATGACCTGCAGGTGATCGGCGGCAACATCGCCACGCCGGAAGCGGCGCTCGCGCTGGCCGATGTCGGCGCCGATGCGGTCAAGGTCGGCATCGGTCCGGGGTCGATCTGCACCACGCGTGTGGTGGCGGGCGTCGGCGTGCCGCAGATCAGTGCGGTGATGGCCGTTGCCGAGGCGCTTAAGAGCAAGGGCGTGCCGCTGATCGCCGACGGTGGTGTGCGCTACTCGGGCGACTTCGCCAAGGCGCTGGCCGCCGGCGCCCATGCCGTCATGGTCGGCTCGATGCTGGCCGGCACCGAGGAGGCGCCGGGCGATGTCGAGCTCTACCAGGGCCGCTCCTACAAGTCCTATCGCGGCATGGGTTCGCTCGGCGCGATGGCAAAGGGTTCGAAGGACCGCTATTTCCAGGACACCACCTCGGAAGTCGAGAAGCTGGTGCCGGAGGGCATCGAGGGCCGCGTGCCCTACAAGGGTCCGATGGCGGCGATCGTCCACCAGATGGTCGGCGGCCTGCGCGCCTGCATGGGTTACACCGGCTGCCAGACGATCGAGGAACTGCGCACCAAGACGCGCTTCGTCAAGATCACCGCCGCCGGCATCAAGGAATCGCATGTCCACGACGTGACCATCACCAAGGAAGCGCCGAACTACCGGGTCGAATAAGCCCCGCAAACGCCCCGGTCCGCCGGGGTTTTTTCGTTGAGAGCACAGCGTTGAACAACATCCACTCTGACAAGATCCTGATTCTCGATTTCGGCAGCCAGTACACGCAGCTGATCGCGCGCCGCGTGCGCGAGCTGGGCGTCTACTGCGAGCTGCATCCCTGGGACATGACCGATGACGAGATCCGCGCCTTCGCGCCGCGCGGCGTGATCCTGTCCGGCGGCCCCGAATCGGTGCTTGAAGCCGGATCGCCGCGTGCGCCGCAGGCGGTGTGGGATCTGAAGGTGCCGGTGCTGGGCATCTGCTACGGCATGCAGACCATGGCGGCGCAGCTGGGCGGTGCGGTGGCGCCGGGGGCGGTCAAGGAGTTTGGCTATGCCGAGATCCGCGCCCACGGGCATTCGCGCCTGCTCAAGGACATCGAGGATCGCGTCAACGACGAGGGTCACGGACTGCTCGACGTCTGGATGTCGCATGGCGACCACGTCTCCGAGTTGCCGGCCGGCTTCAAGCGGATCGCGTCGACCAAGGACGTGACGATCGCCGGCATGGCCGACGAGGCGCGCGGCTATTACGCGCTGCAGTTTCATCCCGAAGTCACCCATACCACGCAGGGCAACCGCATCTACTCGCGCTTCGTCCACGAGATCTGCGGCTGCGGCAATGCCTGGACCGCCGGCAACATCATCGACGATGCGATCGCACGCGTGCGCGCGCAGGTCGGCACCGGCAAGGTGCTGCTGGGCCTGTCCGGCGGCGTCGACTCGTCGGTGGTCGCCGCGCTGCTGCATCGCGCGATCGGCGAGCAGCTGACCTGCGTCTTCGTCGACCACGGCCTGCTGCGTCATCACGAGGGCGACCAGGTGATGAAGATCTTCGCCGACCACCTCGGCGTGAAGGTGATCCGGGTCAACGCCGAGGCGCGCTTCCTGCGCGAGCTCAAGGATGTCGAGGATCCCGAGGCCAAGCGCAAGATCATCGGCCGCCTGTTTGTCGAGGTGTTCGAGGAGGAAGCGCACAAGCTCGAAGGGGTGGCGTTCCTGGCGCAGGGCACGATCTATCCGGACGTGATCGAATCCGCCGGCGCCAAGACCAAGAAGGCGCACGTGATCAAGAGCCACCACAACGTCGGTGGGCTGCCCGAGCGCATGAAGATGCAGCTGGTCGAGCCGCTGCGCGAGCTGTTCAAGGACGAGGTGCGCACGATCGGCGTCGAGCTCGGCCTGCCGCGCGAGATGGTCTACCGCCATCCGTTCCCGGGTCCCGGCCTGGGGGTGCGCATCCTCGGCGCGGTGACCAAGGCGGCGGCCGACACGCTGCGCCTGGCCGATCACATCTTCATCGAGGAGCTGCGCCGGTCGGGCTGGTACGACAAGACCAGCCAGGCGTTTGCGGTGTTCCTGCCGGTGAAGTCGGTGGGCGTGACCGGCGACGGCCGCCGCTACGAACCAGTGATCGCGCTGCGCGCGGTGCAGACGGTCGATTTCATGACCGCGCACTGGGCGCATCTGCCCTACGAGCTGCTCGACGTCTGCTCGCGGCGCATCGTCAACGAGATTCCCGGCGTATCGCGCGTGGTCTACGACGTCAGCGGGAAGCCGCCCGCAACCATCGAGTGGGAGTAAGTGTGGATCTGAAGATTTTCGCCACGGTGTTTGCCACCGTGTTCCTGGCCGAGCTCGGCGACAAGACGCAGCTGGCGACGCTGCTGTTTTCCGCCGACAAGCCGGCGTCGAAGTGGACGGTGTTCGCCGGATCGGCGTCCGCACTGGTCGTCGCCGCCGGTATCGGCGTGCTCGCCGGCACCTGGCTGGCCCAGCACGTCAGTCCGCGGCATCTGCAGCTGGTGGCCGGGGTCGGCTTCATTCTGATCGGTGGCTGGACCTTGCGTGCCGCCTGGGCCGGCGCCTGAGGCGACGATGTCCGGCGGCATGCTGATCGAACCGGAGCCGACGCGTTCGCCGGAGCAACAGGCGCGCGACGAGGTGTTCATGCGCCACGCCCTGCTGCTGGCGCACCGGGCGCAGGCCGCGGGCGAGGTGCCGGTCGGCGCTGTCGTCGTGCACGGCGAGCGCATCATCGGCGAGGGCTGGAACCGGCCGATCGGCGACCATGATCCGAGCGCGCATGCGGAGATGGTCGCGCTGCGCCAGGCCGCGCAACGCATCGGCAATTACCGCCTGCTCGACACGACGCTGTACGTGACGCTGGAGCCTTGCGTGATGTGCGCCGGCGCGATCGTGCACGCGCGCGTCGGGCATCTGGTGTTCGGCGCCTGGGACCCCAAGGCCGGTGCGGTGCGCTCGGTTTACGACGTCATTGCCCGGCCGCGGCTCAACCACATCGTGGAGTGGCGCGGCGGCGTGCTCGAAGACGAGTGCGGCGAGATGCTCAGACAGTTTTTCCGCGCGCGCCGCGCCCGCTCACGGCAGTAAGCCTCAGTGTCAGCGGCGCCTTGCGGTAATCCCCCTGACCGCGGGCCTTGCATACACTGCGACGCCATGGGGACCGATCCGATCACACTGATGCCCGACCCCGACCCCGACCCCGACCCCGGCCGCACGCTGGCGTCGGCACGCGCCCTGTTCGCGCGGCTGCCGGCGCCGGAGAGCTTGACCGG
>JBFHQK010000134.1:0-7560 GCA_041592255.1 Fontimonas sp. | reverse complement strand
GCGGCGCCGCGGCCCGCCAGTGCTGCCGTTCGACGGCGAGGCGGCCGTGTGGCTGGCGCGCGAGAGCGCGCGGCGCGAGCGCGCCGGCCGCGCCTGGAGCGTGATGGAGGGGGAGCAGGCGGCGATCGCGGCAACCCACGATCTGGTGCTGGCCACGCGCGTACCGGCGACCTACGCCGGAGCGAGCGGCGTGCGCACGGAGGACTGGTTCCGGCCTTGATGTACGTCCTGTACAAGACCGGGCCAGGAGTGTGTACGTCCTGTACAAGACGCGGCCATCCATGGCCGCGCCTGCCAAAACAAGCAGGCGGGTACCGTTACCTGAGGCGGCGGGGGTCGAACAGGCGTTCGTACTCGTCGAGGGCGTAGCGGTCGGTCATGCCGGCGATGTAGTCGGCGACCACACGGGCGCGACCGGCGTCCTGCTCTTCGGCCTGCAGGCGCGACGCGGCATCGCAGAAGTCCGGCGGCATCAGGCGCGGATCGGTGAGAAAGGCGTCGAACAGCTCGGTGACGACGCGCTTGGCCTTGACCATGATGCGGTAGACCTGATGGTGACGGTACAGCTGCTCGTGGAGGAAGCGCTTGAGCGCGGCGTTCTCGGCCTCGACCTCCGGACTGAACATGATCAGCGGCGTGCTGCGCGCGCGCACCTCCTCGATGCTGGCCACACCGCTGTCGGCCAGCGCCCGGCGCGAGGTTTCGCTCAAGTCGACCACCAGCGTGTTGATGATGCGTCGCGTGGTCTCGTGGCGCTGCTGCTTCGGATGGATGGCGCCGTAGCGCTGCAGCACCTCGTCGTGGTGGCGCCGGAACAGGGGCACTTCGCGCAGCTGCTCGAGCGTGAGCAGGCGCGCGCGCAGTCCATCGTCGATGTCGTGGTTGTTGTAGGCGATCTCGTCGGCGCGATTGGCCAGCTGCGCCTCCAGCCCCGGCTGGGTGCGCCGCAGGAACCGCTCGCCGATGTCGCCCAGCGCGCGCGCACGGTTCGCGGAGCAGTGCTTGAGAATGCCCTCGCGGGTTTCGAACATCAGATTGAGCCCGCGGAACTCGGCGTACTTGTCCTCGAGCTCGTCGACCACCCGCAGCGACTGCGCGTTGTGCTCGAAGCCGCCGTAGGGCTTCATGCAGGCGTTGAGCGCATCCTGTCCGGCGTGACCGAACGGGGTGTGGCCGAGATCGTGGGCCAGCGACACCGCCTCGCACAGCTCCTCGTTGAGGTGCAGGTTGCGTGCGATGGTGCGCGCGATCTGCGCCACTTCGATCGAGTGCGTCAGCCGGGTGCGGAACAGATCGCCCTCGTGATTGACGAACACCTGGGTCTTGTATTCCAGGCGCCGGAACGCGGCGGAATGGATGATCCGGTCGCGGTCGCGCTGGTACTCGCTGCGGTGCCCCGGCGAGGCCTCCGGATGGCGGCGGCCGCGCGAGCGGCGATCGTCGGCGGCGTAGGGCGCGAGCGGAGTCACGCGGGCGTCGACGGGCCGGCTGCCGCGGGCGCGGCACAAAAATGCGCCAGCGTCTGGGCCAGCGCAGCGGGATCGAAATCGGCAGTCATCACCGCGTCGCCGACTGCGCGCAGCAGCACCAGCCGCAGCCGGCCGCCGGCCACCTTCTTGTCGTGGGCCATCAGCTGCAGGAAGGCGTCCGCGTTCATGCCGGCCGGCGGACGTACCGGCAGTCCGGCACGCTCGATCAGGCCGATGCAGTGGCGGGCATCGGAGGCCGCAATCCAGCCCAGGCGCGCGGACAGATCGGCGGCCATGCACAGCCCGGTGGCCACCGCCTCGCCGTGCAGCCATTCGCCGTAACCGGCGTGGGTCTCGATGGCGTGGGCGAAGGTGTGGCCGAGGTTGAGCAGCGCACGCGCGCCAGCGCCGTCGGACAGGCTTTCGCGCTCGTCGCGGCCGACGATCGCGGCCTTCATCTCGCAGCTGCGATGGATCGCCCGCGCCACCGCCGGCTGGTCGAGCGCGAGCAGCGCCGGCAGATGGGCTTCGATCCAGTCGAGGAAGGCGCGGTCGCCGAGCATCCCGTACTTGATCACTTCAGCCAGGCCGGCGAGCAGTTCGCGGCGCGGCAGCGTCTTGAGCGTGTCGGTGTCGGCGAGCACCAGCCGCGGCTGGTGGAACGCGCCGATCATGTTCTTGCCGCGCGGATGGTTGATCCCGGTCTTGCCGCCCACCGAGGAGTCAACCTGGGCCAGCAGCGTCGTCGGCACCTGCACGAAATCGATTCCGCGCTGGTAGATCGCCGCGCAGAAGCCGACCAGATCGCCGACGACGCCGCCACCGAGCGCGATCAGGCAGCCGTCGCGTGCCAGGCGCGTCTGCAGCAGCCAGTCCAGCAGCTCGCCGGCGCGATCCCAGTTCTTCTGCGGCTCGCCCGGCGGCAGGATCCGAATCGCCGCGTCGCCCAGGCCGAGCACTTCGCGGACCGTCTGCAGGTGATGCGCGGCGACGTTGGCGTCGGTGACCAGCCGCAGCGGTCGCCCGCGCAGCATCTGCCAGTGCGCGGCATCGGCCAGCAGGCCGGCACCGATGTGGATCGGGTAACTGCGTTCGCCGAGATCGACGTTGAGAATCTGCATGGGCTGCGTGCGACGGTGCCGTGGCGGGCCGGGGGCTCAGAGGTTCAGTGTAGGCGTGAGCGCGCGCGCTTTTCGAGCCCCGGGTGATGTCCGCAGGCTCAGGTGTGCGCGGCGCGGTCGACGAAACTTTCGATATCGCGCACCACCGTGCGCGCGGTACGGTGATCGGTCTCGACGACCAGATCGGCGATCTCCCGATACAGCGGGTCGCGGATCCGGAACAGCTGTTCCAGCACCGCACGCCGGTCGGTGGCCTGTGTCAGCAGCGGCCGGTTGGCCGCGCGCAGCGTGCGCGCCAGCTGCTGATCGAGCCCGGCGTGCAGATAGACGACGATGCCGCGCGCGGAAAGAACGCGGCGGTTGTCCGGATCGAGGATCGCGCCACCGCCGGTGGCCAGCACGATGTTCTGCCGCGCGCTCAGCGCCTCGATCACCTGCTGCTCGCGGCGCCGGAAGCCGGCCTCGCCTTCCTTGTCGAAAATGAAGGGAATGTCGACACCGGTGCGCTGCTCGATCTCGTGATCGGAGTCGACAAACTCCATGCCGCGCAGCTCGGCCAGGCGCCGGCCGATGGTGGTCTTGCCGGCACCCATCGGGCCGACGAGAAAGATATTCGGATGCAAGGCCATCTGCGCCGCAGGGCATCGAACGGGGCGCGCAGTATAACGGCTGAGCCGCGCCGGTCCGCGGAGGGGCCGGCGCGGCTCAGCAGCGCTCATTTCACCGCGATGCCGTCCTGCAGCACGCGCGGGGTGACGAAGATCAGCAGCTCGCGCTTGTTGCGCGAGTTCGAGTTGCTGCGGAACAGCGCGCCGATCAGCGGGATGTCGCCCAGCAGCGGCACCTTGGAAGCGGAGCGCGTCTGCTCGTCCTGGAACACACCGCCCAGCACCACCGTTTCACCGCTCTTGATCAGCACCTGGGTATCGAGCCGGCGCGTGTCGATCGCCGGCGCCGAGCCGACGCCGGTGTTGACGTTCTCGCCCTGCGAGTCGTTGGTGACCGACAGGTCCATGACCACGCGGCTGTCCGGCGTGATCTGCGGCGTCACCGTCAGCGACAGCACGGCTTTCTTGAACTGCGTCTGCGTGCCGGTGTTGCCGCTCGACGACTGGTACGGGATCTCGCGTCCCTGCTCGATCAGCGCCTGCTTGCCGTTGGCGGTGACCACGCGCGGCGTCGAAATCACCTCGCCGCGGTTCTCGGTCTGCAGCGCGCTGAGCTCGAGATCGATCAGGAAGTCCGCGCCCAGGATCGTCCAGGCCACCCGCGGCGCATTGCCCGCGGCCGGCAGATTGACGATGTAGTTGTCGGTCGTCGAGGGCAGCGTCCCGCCGATGACGCTGCGCGAACCGCTGTTGGAGCCGGACTGGCCCACCGTCGTGCTGCCCATCGTGCCGATGCTGCTGACGCCGAAGCGGGTGCCCAGATCGCGCGCGAAGTCGTCGTTGGCGATGACGATGCGCGACTCGATCAGCACCTGGCGCACCGGGATGTCGAGCCGGGCCACCAGTGCGCGGATCTCGTCGAGCTTTTCGCGCGTCTCCAGCACCAGCAGCGTGTTGGTGCGCTCGTCGACCGAGACGCGCCCGCGTTCGGTGAGCATCGACGTGTCGCCGCTGGACAACAGCGCCTTCATGTCGGTGGCCTTGGCGTAGTTGACCTGGATGAGCTCCGAGCGCAGCGGCGCCAGCTCAGTCTGCTGCTTCTGCGCCTCGAGCTCGACCCGCTCGCGCTGCGCGATCTCCTCGACCGGCGCCACCAGCATCACATTGCCCTGGCGGCGCAGGCCCAGGCCCTTGCTGCGCAGGATGATGTCGAGCGCCTGATCCCAGGGCACGTTCTCCAGCCGCATCGCCATCTGCCCCTGCACCGAATCGCTGATCACCATGTTGGTGCCGGCGACGTCGGCGATGATCTGCAGCAGCGAGCGCACCTCGACGTTCTGGAACGACAGGCTGATCCGCTCGCCGGTGAACTGCGGCTGCGCCTTCTGCTGCGCCTCGCGCTCGGCCTGCGTCAGCGGCTGCAGCTCGATGGTGAACAGATCGCCGGCCTGATACGCAGCCTGCTCGTAATCCTTGCCGGCCAGCGGGGTGATGACGATGCGGGTATCCGCGCCCTCCGGACGCACGTCAACGAACTTCGCCGGCGTGGCGAAATCGAGCACGTCCAGGCGCTTGGCCAGCGTCTCCGGCACCGCGGTATTGCGGAACAGCGCGACGACCTGGCCGCCCTCCTCGCGCACGTCGACCACCGCTTTGGGATCGGACAGGCGCACCATCACGCGGCCCTCGCCCTTCTCGCCGCGGCGGAAGTCGACCCCGGCGATGCGATTGCCGGGCGCAGCGACGGCGCGCGGCGCCGCGGCCACCGCGGCCGGGCTGACCGCGTCGATCTGCACCAGCACCTTGTTGCCCTCGGTGCGCAGGCGGTAGGGCGCCGACGCGCCGAGCTCGACGACGACGCGGGTGCGTCCGCGCGCCTCGGCACTGGCCACCGCGCGCACATTGCCCAGATTGATCTTGCGATAGCGCTCGGTCAGCGCCATGCGGGTGTCCGGCAGATCGATCGACAGCCGCGCCGGCTTGTCGACCGTGAACACCACCGCCTCGGGCGCGTCCTCAGACAGCGTCAGCGTCATCAGCACGCGATCGCCGTCGAGCGTGGCGAAGTCGAGCGCTTCGAGCGCGCGCGACGTCGGCTGCGCCAGTCCCGAGGTCGGAACCGCAACAAGCATCAGGCCCGCGAGAAGCGTGCGCTGGACGATGGCCTTGAGTGTGTACATTTCAAAAAGCTCCCTGGAGCACTTCCGCCTGAGGCATCACTGCGTCAATGCCAGACTGGCCTGCCGCTGCACCCATCCGCCAAATCCGTCCGGCACGAGTTCCTGCAGGCGGATCTCGGTGCCGGCAATGGCCACGATCTGGCCATAGTTCTGCCCCATGTAGTTCTTCACCGTGACGCGATGGATCACCCCGTCCGGCGCCTTGATCAGGGCGAACACGCCCAGCGGCGTGCTGATGGTGCCCATCATCCGCAGCGCGTCAAGCGGAAACTCCTCGAGCGGCTCCCGGTTGCGGTTGAGATCCGGGCGCGGACCCTCCGCCGCGGTGGAACGTTCCGGCCGCTGTAGTTCGACGAACGGATCGCGCCGCTCGCCGGGTTCATAGGTGAACGCTTCGAACTGCTTCATCTGCGGAATCGGCGGGATCGCGGTCGACCGGCGCGCCTTGACCTCGCTCACATACCGCTCGAGATCCGACATGTCGCTGCTGCAGCCGGTGAGCGCCAGCGCGAGTGCCGCAGCCCCGATCGCGCGCTTCATTTACGGGCTCCCTTGGCCGCCGGCTTGCGGGCCGCCACTTCGTCGTCGTCGAGATAGCGGTAGGTCTGCGCGGTGGCGGTCATCCGCAGCTGCGTCGATTTCTTCTCGTTCTTGCCGCCGCTGGGCCTGATCTCGACGTCCTCGATGGTCACGATGCGCGGCAGCGCCGCAATCGCGCTGGCGAAGCCGCCCATCTCGTGGTAGCCGCCGACGACGACGATCTTGTTGGGAATCGCGGCGTAGAAATCCTTGGGCACTTCACCCTGCGGCTGGAACAGCTCTTCCTCGAGGCTGGCGGCCACGCGCGTCTGCGAGATGTCATTGAGCAGGTTGGCGACTTCGGCCTTGCTCGGCAGCTGCTTGAGCATCGCGCCAAACGAGCGTTCCATTTCGGCCAGCTGCTCGCGGTAGGCGTCCAGCGCAGCGACTTTTTTCTGCTTGGTTTCGAACTCGCTGCGCAGCGTCTGCTCCTGACTGCGCGCGCTCTCGATCTCTTCGTAGACCGGCTTGACCATGACCCAGGCGCCGGCCGCAATCACCAGCACCGCCGCGAAGACGACGGCGCCATGCCGGGCCCACGCCGGCCAGGCGCCCGGGTTCTGCATGTCGAGCGTCTGCAGCTGCTGGACGATCTCCTGCACGTTCATTCGCTCACCTCTTCCTCGCCACCGGGGGCCGCACCGGGCACCTTGGGCGTGGTCAGTCGCGTCACCTGCAGCTGGAACTCGGACTTGCGCCGCTGATCCTTCTCGTTGGTCTTGATCACCACCAGCTTCGGATCAGCGAACCACAGCGACGCATCGAGATTCTTCATGTACGTCGAGATGCGCCCGTTCGAGTCGGCGACGCCGTCGAGCGTGACCTGCGCGCCCTGCTGCTTGAGGCCGGTCAGATTGACGCCTTCCGGCAGCGTATTGACGAGTTCGTCGAAGAAGCGCACCGACGCGGTGCGGCTGGCCTGCAGTTCCTCGATCACGCGCATGCGCGCGAGCAGGTTGGCGCGCACCCGCTCGAGTTCCTGGATCTCTTTGATTTTCTGATCCAGCTCCTTGATCTGGTCGCGCAGATACTGGTTGCGCGCCTGCTGGTATTCGAGCTGTCCGCTGGTCAGCATCCATGCCGCCACGACGATGCCGCCGGCGATCGCGACGCCCAGGCCCAGCGTCGCGGCAAAATCGCGCTTGCGGCGCTCGCGGCGGGCCTTGCGCCAGTCCAGCAGGTTGATGTGGGTCGTCATCGCACTCCCCCGGAGCGGCTCAGACCGGCGGCGTTCATGCCTTCTCCTCGTCAAACGCCCGGTACGCCAGGCCGCAGGCGATCAGCAGGGACGCCTCGTCCTGCGCCAGCTCGGCGGGCTTGGCGCGCGAGGCCACGCTCATGCCGGCGAACGGTTTGGCGACCGCGACCGGGATTTGCAGCCGCTCCTGAATGCTGTGGTCGACCCCGGGGATGTGCGCGCAGCCGCCGGCCAGGATGATCTGGTCGATGGCGTTGTACTGCGTCACCGCGGAGAAGAAGAATTGCAGCGAGCGGTCGATCTGCTGGGTCATGTCGGAGACGAAATGCGCCAGCACTTCGCTCTCATAGCCATCCGGCAGCTTGCCGCTGCGCTTGGCCTTGGTCGCCTCTTCATGCGACATGC
>JBFHQK010000133.1:0-7602 GCA_041592255.1 Fontimonas sp. | reverse complement strand
GCGGTCGACGACGATTGCCCGCCGGAGCCGATGGACGCTGAGGATCCCCTGTTCATCCTCTATACAAGCGGGTCGACAGGCAAGCCCAAAGGTGTCCTCCACACGACCGGCGGATACATGGTGTACACGTCGATGACGCACCAGCTCGTCTTCGACTACCACGATGGTGACGTTTTCTGGTGCACCGCAGATGTGGGGTGGATAACAGGGCATTCGTACATCGTGTACGGACCACTCGCCAACGGCGTAACGCAGGTCTTCTTCGAAGGCATCCCCACCTACCCTTCGCCATCGCGGTTCTGGGACGTCGTCGACCGCCACGGGGTAAATCAATTCTACACCGCGCCGACGGCGATCCGCTCGCTGATCAAGGCCAACACGGCCAATCCCGGCACCCATCCGTCGAAGTACAAACTCGACAAGGTGCGCATCCTCGGCACCGTCGGCGAACCGATCAATCCGGAAGCCTGGGAGTGGTATTACCGCGTCGTCGGCGAAGCACGCTGCCCGATTGTCGACACCTGGTGGCAGACCGAAACCGGCGGAGCGCTGATCACGCCGCTGCCGGGCGCGACCGCGCTCAAGCCGGGCTCGGCGACCAGGCCGTTCTTCGGGGTGCAGCCGGCGATCGTCGATGCCAACGGCACGATTCTCGACGGCGCCTGCGAGGGCAATCTGGTGCTGCTCGACTCCTGGCCCGGGCAGATGCGCACCGTCTACGGCGACCACGCGCGCTTCGAGCAGACCTATTTCTCGACCTACGACAACATGTATTTCACCGGTGACGGCGCGCGCCGCGACGCCGACGGCGATTACTGGATCACCGGCCGCGTCGATGATGTGATCAACGTCTCCGGTCATCGCATGGGCACTGCCGAAGTCGAGAGCGCGCTGGTGCTGCACCCGGCGGTCGCCGAGGCCGCGGTGGTCGGCTGTCCGCACGAGCTCAAGGGGCAGGGGATCTTCGCCTACGTCACGCTCAAGGCCGGCGTCGAGGCCACCGAGGCGCTGCGCAAGGAACTGGTTGCGCACGTGCGCAAGGAGATCGGGCCGATCGCCGCGCCCGACGTGATCCAGTGGGCGCCGAGCCTGCCGAAGACGCGCTCGGGCAAGATCATGCGCCGCATCCTGCGCAAGATCGCCGCCAGCGAGTTCGATGCCCTGGGGGACACCTCGACGCTGGCCGAGCCCGCCGTGGTCAACGATCTGATCGGCACGCGCAAGGCCGAGTCGGCGCGCAGCTGAGGCGGGAGCGGCGCGCAACCTCGTCAACCGCATCGAGCTGGTGTCAGAATGTGCCGGTCCGGTCGCTTTCCCTCCCTTATGACCGGACAGACTTCGACCGCGGTAGTGCGCTCCCGAGTGGAGAATGCACGCCGCGGTCTTTTTTTCGTCGGCGCTGCACGCGGATAATGCGGCCGTGCACTACCAACACCGATACCACGCCGGCAACTTTGCCGATGTCTTCAAGCACGTCCTGCTGGTCGCCCTGCTCGACGCCTTCAACCACAAAGACGCGCCCTGGTGCTACCTCGAAACCCACGGCGGCGCCGGCAGCTACGATCTGGACGATGCCGCCGCGCAGCGCACCGGCGAGGCCGCCGGCGGGATCCGCCGGCTCTGGGAGGCCGCTCCGCTGGCGCCGGCGCTGGAGCGCTATCGCGCGCTGGTGCGCGCGTTCAACGGCACCGGCCCCCTGTGCCGCTACCCCGGTTCGCCGAGTTTCGCGCTGCAACTGGCGCGGCCGCAGGATCGCGTGGTGGTCTGCGAGAAGGTGCCGGCCGTCGCCGCCGGCCTGCGCACGCTGCTCAGCGGGGATGCGCGCGCCAGCGTGCACCTGCGCGACGGCTACGAGGCGGCGGCGCTGCTGCCGCCCAAGGAAAAGCGCGGACTGGTGCTGGTCGATCCGCCGTTCGAGCGGATCGACGAGTTCGAGGCGGTCGCCGATTTCGTCGAGGCGGCGCTGCGGCGTTTCGCCAATGGCGTCTATGCGCTGTGGTATCCGAACAAGAACCGCTACCAGACCGCTCGCTGGCTGCGGCGGATCCGCGAGCGCATTGGCGCGGAGGCGCTCGACCTGCAGATCGACACCGGTGCGCCCAGCGCCGGCCAGATGCACGCCTGCGGCCTGCTCGTGATCAATCCGCCCTTCGCCTTCACCCAGGCCGCGCCGGCGCAGCTCGATGCGTTGCGGCCGCTGCTGGCGCAGGGGCCGGCGGCAGCGGTGACCTGCGAGGCCTGGCCGCGCAGGCCGGTGCGCACCGCGCCATGAGCGACTTCGAACAGCTGCACGAGGGCAACTTCCTGCGCTTGGTGCGCGATGGCCGCTGGGAGTACGTCTCGCGCGTCAACAGCACCGGCGCGGTGTTCATCCTCGCACTGACGCCGGCCGACGAGCTGGTGCTGGTGGAGCAGTACCGGGTGCCCTTGCACGCGCACACGATCGAACTGCCGGCGGGCATGATCGGGGACGAGCAGCACCTCAAGCACGAGACCCTGTTCGAGTCGGCCTTGCGTGAACTCGAGGAGGAGACCGGCTTTCGCGGGCGGCAGGCCGAGCTGCTGCTGTCGGGCCCGGTGGCGGCGGGACTGACCTGCGAGATGTTGCATCTGGTGCGGGTGCGCGATCTGGAGCGCGTGCATGCCGGCGGCGGTGTCGGCGGCGAGGACATCCGCGTCCATGTCGTGCCGCTGGCCGGAATCGATCGCTGGCTTGACGGGCAACGCGACGCCGGCCGCCTGATCGAGCCGCGCATCTATGCCGCCCTGTACTTCGCGCGCCGCGACGGCTGAGGCGGCGGCGCGGCCGCGCAATTGAACGATCGGTTGACCGTCGCCGCCGCGGGTTTCATAGTCGGCATCGAGGAGACATCGATCGAGGGGACGCAATGTCTGGCTTGCAGCCGCGCCGCATTGTCCTGCCGCGTCCGTCCGGACCGGCCCGGCGCTGGCGTCTGCACGCGCCGGCGGCGCCACGCGAGGTTTTCGTGCAGGCGATCCGCCGCGAAACCGACGACGCCGTCACGCTGCTGCTCGAGCCCGCCGATGGGCGCGCGATCGCGTTTCGGGCCGGCCAGTATCTGACCCACTGCTTCGTGATCGACGGCGTCGAGGCGCGTCGCGCCTACAGCCTGAGCAGCGCCGAAGGCGACACGCTGGCCTGCACGATCAAGTTGCTGCGCGAGGGTTGGGTGTCGCAGCACGTCGCCACGCGCCTGCGCCCCGGCGATCGATACCGGGTGCTGGGGCCGGCAGGCGATTTCACCCTGGATCCGGCGCATCGCGGCCCGCTGGTGCTGCTGGCCGCGGGCAGCGGCATCACGCCGGTGATCAGCCTGATCGAGACCGCACTGGCGCAGGATGCCGCCCGCAGCATCCGTCTGGTCAGCATCAATCGCGACGTCGCGCAGACGCTGTTCCGCGCGCGTCTGCAGCGCTTGCAGCGCCACTACACCGCCTTCGAGTGGATCGAGGTGCTGACGCGTGACAGCGGCCGGCCCGACGCGGCACGGCTGCAGGGGCTGCTGCGTCCCGCCGCCGATGCCGGGGTTTACCTGTGCGGGCCGCAGGCGCTGATGGATGTCGCGGCCCGCGCGCTGGCCGACGCCGGTTTCGACGCCGGCCGCATCCGCCGCGAGCGCTTCAATGCCGCGGCGCAGCCGCAGCCGCGGCCCCGCGATCCGCTCGAGATCGTCTTCCGCCGCTCCGGGCGGGTGGTCACGCAGCAGCCCGGGGAGTCGATTCTCGATGCCGGTCTGCGCGCCGGCCTGCGGCTGGATTTCAGCTGCACCGTCGGCGGATGCGGCCACTGCAAGCTGCGTGTCGTCGAGGGCCAGGTGCGCCTGGATGAACCCAATTGTCTGTCCCCCGAGGAGCGGGCGCAGGGTTACACCCTGGCCTGTTCGGCCTGCGCCACCACCGCGCTGGCCGTGGACGCCTGAGGAGAAGCCGATGATCACGCTCGACCGGATGCTCGACGGCCTGCCGCGCAAAGCGCAGAACCGGATCTACAGCAGCTTCGATACGCTGCGCATGATGACCTCGGTTGGCAACTTCAAGGTCGCGGCGTCGATGGCGCCGTCGGCGTTCCGCGGGCTGGTGCTCGGCGCGGCGCGCGACGGCGAGGCGGTGCAGATGCCCGGTCATCATGCCGCGCACTACACGCTCACCTACGGCGGCGAGTTCCCCGAGATGTATGAGCTGTACCGGCGCGCCGTTGCCAACCAGTGGAACGGCGACCGCGATCTCGACTGGGCCACGGACGTCGACCCCGAGAATCCCGACACGGCGGTGATGCCGCTGGACTATCCGCCGTTCGAGGGGTTGGAGGCCAAGGGCATCAAGCTGACGCCCAAGGAAAAGCTGCGGTTCGCCAACGACATCGCCTGCTGGACGCTGTCGCAGTTCATGCATGGCGAACAGGGAGCGCTGTACGCGGCGGCGCAGGTGACCGAGTCGGTACAGTGGCTCGACGGCAAGCTCTACGGCGCCACGCAGGTGATGGACGAGGGCCGCCATCTCGAAGTGTTCCTGCGCTACCTCGACACCAAACTGCAGAAGGTCTACGCGGTCAACGACAACCTGTTCGTGATCCTCGACGACCTGCTGACGGATGCGCGCTGGGACGTGAAGTTTCTCGGCATGCAGATCATGGTCGAGGGCCTGGCGCTGGGCGCCTTCGGCACCATGTACAACTTCACCCGGGAGCCGCTGCTCAAGCAACTGCTCAAGTACGTGATCCAGGATGAAGCGCGCCATGTGCACTACGGCGTGCTCGCGCTGCGCGAGCACATCACCCAGGCGCTGTCGGCGTCCGAGCGGCGCGAGCGCGAGGACTGGGCCTACGAGGTGGCGCTGCTGATGCGCAACCGCTTCCTCTCGCACGAGATCTACTACGAGTGGTTCGAGGGTCGCCTGTCGCTCAAGGAATGGGACGAGGTGATTCTTAATGCGCGCGCGATGTCGGCATTCAGGCACCTGATGTTCCTGCGCCTGATCCCCAATCTTGAATACATCGGTCTGATGAGCGAGCGCATCCGGGTGCACTACGAAAAGGCCGGGCTGACCGCCTTCCTCGGCGGCAAGAACGCCACGCAGCTTTCCGGCGATGACCTGATCCGCGACATCAGCGCCTACCAGGCGCCCAAGGCTGCGCACTGAATCGGGGTTGAGTCGCCGGCGCGGCCACGGACCGCGCCGGCGTTGGCATGCTGGACCTGTTGATCGGGGGGGAGGATGTTCGAGGCCGCCGAAGTCGGGCACGCAGTGTCAAAACGCGAATTCGCGCGCCGCGAGCAAACGCTGCGGGCGCAGCTGCTGGAGGCGCAGCGCGCGCTGGGCGCGGCGCCGTTTCCGGTGATCGTCATCGTCTCCGGCGTCGAGGGGGCTGGCAAGAGCGAGGTGGTCAACCGCCTCAGCGAATGGCTCGATGCGCGTGGCGTGCGCAGTGTCGCGTTCTGGGATGAGACCGACGAACAGCGCGAGCGACCGCGGTACTGGCGGTTCTGGCGCGAGTTGCCCCCACGCGGGAGCATCGGCGTGCTGTTCGGCTCGTGGTACACGCAGCCGATCGTGCAGCGCGCATTACGCACGCTCGGATCGGCCGCCTTCGAGATGGAACTGGCGCGTATCGCCGAACTGGAGCGCATGCTCGTCGACGACGGCGCGCTGGTCGTCAAACTGTGGTTCCACCTGTCCAAGCAGGCACAGCATCATCGGCTCAAGACGGTGGTGCGCAGGAAGGCGCGCGAGCTGACGCCCTACGAGAAGGCCTATTCGAAACGCTACGACCGATTCGCCAAGGTGTCGGCGGCGGCGCTGCGCGCCACTGACAGCGACCACGCGCGCTGGCATATCGTCGAGGCGACGCAGCCGCGCTATCGCGATCTGATGGCCGGCGAGATTCTGTTGCAGGCGATGCAGCGGCGACTCGCGCAGCGCCGCCGGCGGCGGCGCGCCGTGGCCGTGCCGCCAGCACCTGGCCGCGACACGCGCGTGCTCGATGCGGTGCCCCTGTCGGCGACGCTGACGCCGCGGCAGTACCAGCGCCGGCTGGCCGCGGCACAGGCGCGGCTCAACGCGCTGGCGTGGCAGGCCCACGCGGCGCGGCGCTCCACGATCCTGCTGTTCGAGGGCTGGGACGCGGCCGGCAAGGGCGGGGCGATCCGCCGTGTCTGCTCGGCGCTGGATGCGCGCCTGTTCCGCGTGATCCCGGTGGCGGCACCGACCGACGAGGAGCGCGCACAGCATTACTTATGGCGCTTCTGGCGGCACCTGCCACGCGCCGGCTACGTCAGCATCTATGACCGTTCGTGGTACGGCCGCGTGCTGGTCGAGCGCGTCGAGGGCTTTGCGCAACCGCAGGAATGGCAGCGCGCCTATGCCGAAATCAACGCCTTCGAGCGGCAGCTGCATGAGCACGGCATCGTGCTGCTGAAGTTCTGGCTGCATATCAGCCCCGAGGAGCAGCTGCGTCGCTTCCGCGAACGCGAGCAGACCGCCCACAAGCGCCACAAGATTACCGCGGAAGACTGGCGCAACCGCGAGCGCTGGGCGGCCTACGAACAGGCGATCGATGACATGGTCACGCACAACAGCAGCGCGCACGCGCCGTGGGCCCTGGTGCCGGCCAACTGCAAGCGGCACGCGCGCGTCGAAGTGCTGGAAACGGTCTGCGACCGGCTGGAGGATGCGCTCGGCGGCTAGCCCAACGTGGGCTCTGCCTCAGGGCTTGGCCAGCGTCTGCTCGAATGCGGGCGTCGGTACGCCGTTGGCGCGCGGCAGCTGCATCGCGTCGTCGAGGGTGAAGGCGGCGCCGCGCAGCTGCGTCTCGGTCAGCTCGAACCAGAAGAAGCCGAGCGTGTTGTCGATTTGCCAGTACGTGTCATTGCGGGCGGCATCGCCAAACGGCCGGGGGCCTTCCGCGGCGCCGGAGACGATGAAATGGGTGTTGCCGCATGACGCGACCGGCTTGATCCACTCGAGGTCATGGTCGTGACCCTGGAAGAATAGATCGGCGCCGTGCGCGCAGAGTGTCTGCTCGATGAAGCGCTTCCAGGGACTGCCGTTGGCGGTGACCGGCAGGGCCTCGGCAATGCCGTCGTAGTTGCCGGCGTTGCCATGCAGACCGTTCGAGCGGTACGGGTGGTGGGCAAACGCGATCTTCCACTTCGCGGTGGATGAGGTCAGCGCGTCTGCAAGCCATTCCTGCTGCGCCGCGCCGTAGGTGACCCAGTTCCACACCGGATTGGGATCGGCGACGATCGCGGTCAGCGGGTTGGAGTCCAGCGCGTAGAACTCGGCCAGGCCGTCGCCCGCGCCGAAGCGGTAATAGCGCTCCGGCATCCGCCATTTCTCGGAACTGCGCCCGGCGAGATAGTGATAGTCCACCTGGTAGTCGCCGCGCGCATTGTCCGAGCCTTCCCCGGGCCCTTGGCTGTTGTCATGGTTGCCCAGCGCCAGGTAGACCGGCACGGTGAGCGCCGCGTACGGCACCTCGAACTTTGTTTCGAACTGTTCGTCGTCGACGCTGCTGACCCCCGAGGCGTAGAAGTTGTCACCCAGTTCAAGGGCGAAGTCGCAGCCGCGCGCCCGGCACACCTC